>JBGULZ010000162.1:0-3559 GCA_045116595.1 Ruminococcus sp.
CAAACAAGCGACAGCTTTTCAGCCATCGCTTGTCTTAATTTCTCATTCTGTTTTATTCGGGTTTACCCCAACTATTGACAGAGAGCCTATTATACATCATTATTTTTATGTAAGCGTTGCAATAAAGGCTTTAAAAGCCTCTTGCCCCTTTTGGTCGCGCTTAAATACGCCCGCGTCGCAAAGCACCTCTTCAAACACCTTGCCGACTTCTTCTTTGATGATATCCATAGCGTTATCTTCATCAAGCTCCGGGTGGTTTTTGAGTATCTCCTCCGCCCAGTCGGCGTGGCTCAGTGTGCCGGGGTCATCCCTCAGATCAGCGCCGTTCAAAAGAGCGGTCTTGACATTTTCAAGCTCTGTCGCAAGCCTTGCGGGCAGTACAGCCAGCCCCATTACCTCGATAAGTCCAATGTTCTCCTTCTTGATGTGATGGAGCGAAGGACCCGGGTGGAACACTCCGAGCGGTCTTTGCTCAGACGTGATATTGTTCCTGAGCACAAGATCGCACTCAAATTCTTCACCTCTCATACGGGCTATTGGGGTTATCGTATTGTGAGGCGTACCGTCGGTAAAGGCGAATATCCCTGCGTTTTCATCCGAATAAGAACGCCATTTTGAAAGTATTTTCGCGCAGGCTTTGCAAAGCTCCTCTTTGTCCTTTGAACGCAGACGGATGACGGACATCGGCCATTTTAGTGTCGCGGCTTCAACATCCGCGAACTCAGGCAAAATGAATTTATACTCTTCCTCCGCCTTAGCCATAGCGAAGGTGTAGCGGCCTCCCTGAAAATGCTCGTGCGAAAGGATAGAGCCGCCGACTATCGGCAAATCGGCATTGGAGCCGACAAAATAATGCGGAAAACGGTGTGTAAAATCAAATAGCTTTTTGAACACATCGGCGTCGATCACCATCGGGATGTGCTTGCTGTTGAACACGATACAATGCTCGTTATAGTAGCCGTAGGGCGAGTATTGCAGATACCACTCGCCGCCCGCTATTTCTATCGGGATCGGGCGCAGATTTTGCCTCGCGGGATGGTTTTGGTTTCCGGCAAAGCCCATATTCTCGGCGCAAAGCTGGCATTTCGGATATGCTGTTGAAGCTGTCGCGCGAGCCTTTTCGATATCGCGCGGATCCTTCTCGGGCTTTGAGCGGTTTATCGTTATATCAAGAGTACCGAATTCAGAATCATACGTCCATTTAAGATCCTTCGCGATCCTGCCCGCTCGGACGTAGTTGAGCTTTTTGCTGTTATCATAATACCAGTCCGTGGCGTTCTCCGGGGAGCTTGAGTAACGCTTTTCAAATTCACGGATCATATCCCGCGGCAGAGGAGTGACTATGCCCATAAGCTTTGTGTCAAACAAATCTCTGTTTGCGACTGTGTCTTCTATAACGCAGTTCCCGCAGGCAAAGTCAACAAGCGGTTTTAATATTTCGTCGATGCTCTCGTCCGCTTCGCGTACAGGCGAATCCTGCCAGTCGTAAACATGCAGAGCGTCCATCAGCATATTGCGGATAACTATCTCGTCCGCTTTGTCGATCAAACCGTTTTTGATCGAATAATTTATCAGTCTTTGTATGTGCTCACAAATCATTGCGCACCTCCTAAATCACCTTGACCGGTCCTGCCGGACGGATATAAAGCACGCGGCAGCTCCCTTTGCCGAACAGCGCGTCCATCTTTTGTATATATTCCTCTGTCTTTTCTTTGCGGACGATCGCCTGTACCGTGCCCGCAAATCCGCCTCCGTGGACTCTGACAGCGGCGTCATCACCCAAGACGAGCCTGCTCATCATAACAGCGAGCGGTATTCCCTGATTCTTTGGATTTTTCGCGGAATACAAATTCTGCAGGAGCTCCGACGATGACCGGGCAGACTGTCTGTAAAGACATAAAAACCTTTCGAAATCATTTTCTTCAAGCGCCTTTGCTTCAAAAAAGGCGCGTTCGTTTTCTTTAAAAAAGTGCGAGGCTCTTAGTATCGCGCGGTCTGAGCATACGCCGTATAGTTTTGGTATGGCTTTATAAAAGCTGTCTTTGTCGACCTCTCTCAAAACCTCTTTGCTAAAGAAACTGGCGACCTCTTTCATCTCTTCAGGCACCGCGATATAGTCGTCGGTAAGATCGGCATGGCTGCCCTTTGTATCCGTTATACACAGGTCATATCCAACGCTGTCAAAGTCAAAATCGATCTTCTTTACACACGGCGTTTCCTCGTCCTTGAAATCGATAAACACAAGCCCGCCCACAGCGCACGCAAGCTGGTCGAGCAGCCCGCTGCCTTTGCCGAAATACACGTTTTCGGTGTACTTGCCGATCTTTGCCGTTTCGATCGGGTCAGCCCTGCCGCCGTTATATTTTGTGTTGATCACGGCGCACAGCAGAGTTTCAAACGCCGCCGAGGACGACAATCCACTGCCGGAGAGCACATCGGACGTGCAGTACATATCGATTCCGCCGATATGTACGCCCATATCAATAAACCTTGACGCTATGCCGCGTACTAGTGCGGTGAAGCCGCCCTTCTCATCATTATGTACAGACAGATCCGTCAGCTCAACCTCGCTAAAGCCGTAACCCTCAGAGTACACGCGGATCACGCCGCCGTCGTTAAGGGAAACGACAGCTACGATATCAAGGTCAACTGCCGCCGCCAGTGCGCAGCCGTGCTGGTGGTCGGTATGGTTTCCACCGATCTCCGTCCTGCCGGGAGCGGAAAATATATCGACCTCGTCAGCTCCTTTGAATATCTCAAAGAACCGTTCCGATGCTTTTTGGTAACGCTCTCTCTGATACGAAAGTCTGTCCTCGCAAGAGCCGTATAGCTGTGTCAGTTTTCGGGAAAATTTTTCGCTGTTTTTTATTTCATTGAGCTTCATATTTATCCGATCCCGCCGATGAGTATTTTATATCTTGATTATACAACATTTAAGGCGTTTTGTCTATCCCTGACGGCAAAGCAAAAAGAGCTTTTCACTATAAAACTGCGTAGGAAATTTTGCCGCAGGCAAAGTCAAAATTATTAATTTAGTACGTCCTTAAATTCTTCTTTACCCGACATAAGCTTATCGGCATATGAGCAAAGGGGAATGATCTTAGCGTTATCAACGCGGGCGGCTTCTATGACGCTCAGCACGAGCTTTTTTGCGATACCTCTTCCGCCGTATTCCGGGCGAACGCCTGTGTGCGTTATCGTCCATACATTACCCGAAACACCGAATTCACACTCGCCGATCTGCTCTCCGTTATTATATGCGGCGCTGCGGTCACGGTCTTGCTCAAAAACAATTTCGATCTGCTCCATCTGTTTATTTCCTTTATCATTGTAAGCCATAAATAAAACCTCCTTTTTTAATACTATTATCATATCATTCTGTAACTAATAATTCAATAAAATAATAGGGAGAGGCATAAAATAAACGCACAACAAACTTTTGATCCGTTGTTGCCGATGTTGACGGTAAAAACAGCCCTTACAAATTTTAGCTCTTTAAAGGATCTAATTTTTTACCGTCAACATCGGCAACATACATACACGGATCATTCTTTTAAAT
>JBGULZ010000163.1:0-8710 GCA_045116595.1 Ruminococcus sp.
CAGCTTTGACTTTACGCGCTTTAAGCACGGAATGATGCTGATCCTCTGGGGCTTCTTCAAAAAGCTGATAATCGCCGACCGTGCGGTCATCGCGATAACCACCGTAACGGGCACCTACAACTCTTACGGCGGTTCAACGCTTCTGTTCACGGTTCTGCTCTATTCCGTACAGCTCTACGCCGATTTCTCGGGCGGTATCGACATTTCTCGTGGTGTGGCGCAGATTTTCGGCATAGATATGATAGACAATTTCAAGCGTCCGTACTTCTCAAAGTCGATCAACGAATACTGGCGCAGATGGCATATTTCGCTCGGCGCGTGGCTGAAGAACTACCTGTTCTATCCGCTCGCGATGTCAAATCTTTTCATCACCGCGAGCAAAGAGATGAAGGGTACCCGCTTTGGCAAGACCGCCGCGGGCGCACACATCTCAAAGGTGCTTCCAACCAGCATAGCGTCGCTGATAGTATTCCTCGTAGTGGGAATCTGGCACGGCGCGGACTGGAAATATGTCGGCTTCGGCTTGTGGAACGGACTCATCATTATGATAAGCATCCTGCTCCAGCCTGTATTTGAAGCCACTCTCAAAAAGCTTCATATCAATCCAAAGGCGATTTGGTGGGGCGTGTTCCAGATGCTCCGCACCTTCGTGATCGTTTTGGTCGGCTATGTGTTCGATATAGCTCCCGGCTTTGACCAGGCTATGCGCACATTCCGTCTGATATTCACCAACCAAAGCCTGGCGGCCGCGAAGCTTGAGATCGGTACGCTCGGGCTCGGCAAAAAGGATTTTATCGTGATAGTCGTCGGTATAATCGTGATCTTCACAGCCAGCGTTATCCAGGAGCGCCATCCGCAGACAACTATCCGCGAAATGCTAGACAAAAAGTCGTTCGCGCTGCGGTTCGCACTCATATTCCTCGGAATAATGGCGGTTATCGTATACGGTATTTACGGTTCAGGCTACAACCCCGCAGACTTTGTATATATGCAGTTCTGATCGGCAACGTGACGTTGCATCCGGTCCGCCTTTTGAAAAGTTGCAATAATACGTAACTTTAACTAACGGCGGGTCAAAATCCGGCTGTCATCCTGAGGTCACGGCGGCAACGTTGCAGATCGAAGGATAAAAAAACGGACTGACAGCTTTTACTTACAGAGGCGATATAAATTATTATGAAAAAAAAGCTATACATCACAAGGGCAATAAGGATCATCGCTCTGGGGCTTTGCGTTTTGGCTTGCACACTTCTGCTCCAGCGCTTTGTGCTTGTCCATTACGACGGCAACAGAATGAGGCTTGACGGCTACTATCTCGAGGAGAAGGATTCCCTCGACGTAGTGTTCATCGGAGCGAGCGATTGCTACGCGAGCTTTGCTCCCGGTCTGGCGTATGAAAAGTTCGGCATTACAAGCTTTTCTTACGCGACCGCGTCGGCAACGGCGGGAGCCGCAAAGACAATGGTAAAAGAGGTAATGCGCACTCAAAATCCTCAGAAGATCGTGATCGAGATCAACGCCTTCCTTTACGGCTTTGATAACGAGAACAAGGTCTCGAGCGTGCGCAATTATATCGACAACGTGCCCTTTAACGAAAATAAATTAGAATATCTCCAAAGCGGAGCTGTCCCGGTAGACCCGTCAAAAGTTGAGCAGTTCAATCAGCCCGTCATTGAATCCACTAAGGAAGAGGCTCAAAGCACCGATAATACAGAGCCGACGGCGCCGGAAGTCGAACAGCCTACGGTACCGGTCACGGATGATCTTGTTGAGTACTATCTTCCTATCGTAAAGTACCACGGCACGTGGAACGACTATCCCGAACCCTCGGGCAAGTATCTGACACAGATGGTAACTCAGCATACCGACGGCGCGACCAAGCTCAAGGGCTACCGCACGCAGACGGCTAAGTTCACACCCGATCCGGAATACCCGTGCATAAACAACACCCTCGCGAAGAACAACAAAAAGCTCGCGCTTATTCCGGAATACGACGCAATGCTGCGCGAATTTCTGCAGTTCTTGAAGGATGAAAAGATCGACAACGTGCTCTTTATCCGCACACCTCATATGGTAGACAAGTCGACCTACGGCCGCTTTAAGCGCGCCAACGAGGCAGGGGGGATAATCAAAAGCTACGGCTTTGACTATATCAACTTTGAGCGCGATCCCGAGACCTTGGCGTACACGGGAGATGATTACTACAATATGGATCATCTTAATATTTACGGTGCGAACAAGTTCACCAACTACTTCGGCACTATCCTGACCGAAAAATACGGCGTAAAACCGACCGAAAAGTCCGACAAGCAAAAGGCGAACTGGGATACCGCGGTAGAGTATTACCACAGGCTTTATGATTACTGCGACCACTACATCAACAACGAGTACATAAAGACCGGACATATCCAAACGCTCGAGGAAAACAAGGTCGTAATGACGTATATCGACAACTACGCCGAAAAAGGCGAAATGCCCAAGATAAAAGTCAATTCCACAGTCCCGACCGACGAGCCGGAGGTATAATAGTAAAATTCGATTCGCAAGTGAATAGATGAATATTAAGCTGTTGACAATAAAAATGTCAGCAGCTTTTTTATTTTAAATGTAGGGGAGCACCCGTGTGTGCTCCCGCGGGCAGACAAACTTGTTCTGCCCGTTTTTTTCGTCAAATCATACATATTTTATATTAATATTTATACAAAATAACGGATATTTTTTTGTTTGATAACATAAATATTCCTTAAAAGAACCATAAACAATATTTTAAACAAATAATTAAAAATGAACAAAAAAAGTATTGAAAATAGTTAAAATTAATGTTATAATTAATCTAACTAAATGTGGGTTGTTATACCCTTTTTCAGCCGGTATCGTTGGCAAATGTTGTGCTTGAGTAAGTTTCGGGCGCAGTGCTTGGCGGTATCACTGAGGGTCAGGCAGTAAAAGCTGAACGTCCGACGAATCAGGATAGTTATAGTCGTTAGTCGTGAGCCGTTAGAGGCGGAACACACACTGACGGCTGACGACTGACGACTGACGGCACATCGGCAAAGGGAATATTAAACCACATTTTCATCCAAAAGTTAATCAGTGATTTGGTTATAGTTTTTTCATAACGCTGTCTCAGCACCCCGATGATAACCTCAGCACCCTGCTGACAATCTTTGCACCCCATTGTCATCCTGAGCTTTAGCGAAGGATCTCACAGATGGTGCAGAGCGGTTGGAATGAGATTCTTCGGCACGCCTCAGAATGACAGAGTAACCGATCATTGATTATCAAACTCAAAAAAGGAGGAAAAAATATGAAAACACAATTAAAGCGGCTTTCAAAATCCACGCTTGCGGTTGTTTTGTCAGTTTGCTTACTCGTTTCATGCATGACCGTGGGCATCATCGCTACAGACGCGGCTAAGACATTCGATGAGAGTGTAGGAGCGACTGCGAGGACAGTCTATATTACACCTGCAAGTGTATGGAGCAATTATAAATCAACGGATACTATTAAAATTTGTTCTAAACCTGATAAAAACAATGGTTGGACCGATAGTAATTTAGCAACCCAAGATATGACAGATACTGGTAAAACTTATAATGGAAATAAAGTTTTTTCAGGTTCATACTATGTTGATGGTAGTAATGCTAATAATAACTTCAATTACTTCAAGATAATGAGGTGGGAAGGCTCTACTTGGAAAGAGGAAATAGTAGTTAATGCAACTAATGGTTGGGGAAATGATGATTATAACGGTAAGTTGTGCACTGCTGACGGAACATGGTTATCTTCATGGTCTTATGATGTTGTTAAAACCCCCCTCACCACGCCAACCCTTTCTGCAACGGGAAACAGCGGTACGGAGGATTCTTCGGCTAACGTTACCTTTACAATTGGCAACTACAGTATAATTAAGGGCGAGGATTCAGGTGCGACATTTAAGCTCTACAAGGATGGCAGCGAGGTTTCAGGCGTAACCTTTAACAGCAGCGGTGTGGCGACAATCGCTAAAACCGTAGCCAACAACGGCGATTATAAGGTAAAAGCGTTTGCGTCAGCTTCCGATAAATCGGATTCCGATTACTCCTCACCAGACGTAAGTGTTTCGCTCACCTATGGTGCCAGAACCGTATATCTGTGGAATGAAGCAAGCTGGAGTGCAATTACAAGCTGCTACACTTTTGATTCAAGTAATACTGCTGTCGGCGGAGCTTGGCCGGGATCCAATGCTGTAACAAAGATTGGCACCAAGGACGGCAAAGATGTATATTCGTTTACGTTGGGTGCCGCTACCTACGGAACTGCGGAAAAGCTTATTATTGTAAACGGTAATACAACTAATCAGTATCCTGCGAACGGCCAAAGTGGTTTGACTATCACTGACGGTCATATTTACAGTAATAAAGACGGTGATGAAGGTGCATTTAATCCCTCAACCGGATTAGATGTTTACACAATCGCCGGTACAAAAGAAATGATGGGCGGTGAAAATGATTTTGATACTAATAGAACCGCTAACGACATGACCGACAACGGCGACGGTACCTATACATTAGTAATTCATAATGTTCCTGCAGGCGAATATGAGTATAAGGTTGTCAGGAATCACGCTTGGGGTACCGGAGAGTATCCTTCCGGTCAGAACAATCAAAGCGTAACGGTAGCCAACGCAAACTCTACCATTACCTTTACCTACAATCCTACTGCGTCATCAGATAAATTGACTGCAGTTGTTTCCGGTGGTAACTACAATGTTACGACCTCGGTTGCAACGGCAGGCACCGGCACGGCTTACATCAGCAGAAACACAACCGTTACCGGAACAGATACTTCGGTTACAATTCAAGCTTCCGAAGGCGCAACGACTGTATATGTAAAAGCAACGCCTGCTTCGGGCTACTGCGTATCGGGTTGGCAGGTTGACGGTGTTGCGCAGTCAGGTCAACCTACGGCAAACACTAATACCGCTCAAACAGGTTCTTTTGCTGTTACTGGGCCGGTAACAATCAGCCCGGTATTCTCTCCGCTTCCTACTGAAAAGACTTTCTATGTGGCAAAGTCACATAGCTTTAGTTGGTCAAGTATTTATTACTATCTCTATGGCGGAGATGTTGGAAATTCCAGCAGTTTCCCGGGTACAAAGATTACTTCAACACAGATTGGCACCTATATGGACGCTCCTGTTTATAAGGTGACGACCGACGCAACAAACTCTACAAAAATTATTTTAAGCGACGGAACAAGCAACCATCAGTATCAGAATGATGTAGCATTTGTAGCCGGAACCTTGTATTACACAAGAGATACCGGCGCGGCTCCGTCTACTAACGCGAACTTTGACGAGGCAAACCTCGACAGACACGTTACGGTTGACGCCGGAACAGGCTCATTTGCGGACTCCGGTCTTTCCGGAACCACCACAACCATTAACGCTAACGCGGCTTCCGATGCCCACACCGGCGTTCTTCCAATTGTAAACGCTCCTGCCGGCTACCGCTTTAAGCAATGGAATGTTACTACCGGCAGCGTAACCATTACTGTCAATGCCAATGACGGAACCGGCAGAGTGACCGCGACCGGCAACGGCACCGTTACGGCGGAATATGAGCTGATTCCGTATCAGCTCGGCTTAAAGCTGAACAATGTTGATCAGCCCTACCAGTCCTTTACAAACGGCTCTTTGTCAGCTACTCTGGCGGCACGGACAGAATACGAGCTGTGGATCCAACACGGCGATGATTTCTATAAGCACAACACAGCGGGCTATAGTATCACGCGCAGCGACAGCGGTTCGGCGCTGAATTTCACATCCGGAAATCAAGAGAACACAAAAATCACCACCGACCTTGCCGGCACATATACCTTTACTTGGTCGGCGACCAGAGGCGACCCGATCAACGTCACCGTTACCTACCCCGCCGAGACGAACTATACCGTAACCTTCGCCGGCGGAAGCCATGGTACGGTCAGCCCGAGCAGCGCAAGCGTAGGCGACGCGACGGGCTACGACTTGTCTCAGGTGACTGTTACTCCCGACGCCGGCTATAAGCACACCGGTTGGACAGTAACTTCGGGCACGGCGACGATTTCCGATGGAAAGGTTTATCCGACCTCTAACTGTACGGTTACTGCTACTATTGAAGAGGAACTGAATACAACTTTCTATATTTTAGATACTGATAAGGTTTCTAATACTACAAATATGTATCTCTGGAACGGAGATACAAAGCTTAACGGTGAATGGCCGGGAACAGCAATCGGCAATACAACAGAGGTTATTGAAGGAAATACCTATTTTGTAGTTACTAAAACAATTGCAGAGTCAACCTTTGGACTCCTTCTTAACAATGATGGAGACTCTGATAAATCCGGAGATTTAAGCAACCTTGCATACCGCACAAAGCACTACATTAAGTGGACATCAAGCGGTATTGAAGATAGTTCTACTCCGTATGTTGACAACTACTACCTCACCGGTTGGCTCAACGGCGCGTCTGTTACTACAACAGATAACAGCCGTAAGTTCACTAAGCAGCAGGACGGCACATACACGCTCGATTATACCTTTACAGGCAACCAGGGCGGTTCTCAGTATGTAACCATCTTTGACGGCACAAACGCATATCACCCCGTAACACACAAAAGTGGTACGGGTACAGCGGGAACCACCGTTAACACCTCTCCGGGTGCAGATCCCAAGTGGCAGGTAGATGCTACTACTGACCAGACAGCTCACTTTACTTATAACCCCAGCACAAAGGTTTTGTCTTGGACAGTTGACTCACTCGCAACGACCTACCGCGTTGTCGGTTCAGCGACATTCTTCGGCACCGCGTGGGATACCACAACAGCTTCGAGCAGTTACAATTATATGATGGGTGCGTCAAGCGGAACTCAGACAGCTGACGGAACGAGCTTTACCTATGATTACCGCTCCGGTCCGCACACGGCTTCTGTTGCATATGGTTCATTTGACTTCAAGGTGTTCGGTACGAACAATACATGGAATCCGAGTGATAATGTGACTGTACCCGGATTGAAAAAAGGTCAGCAGATCTATTTCTACTTTAATTCGACCTCAGGCGCTGTAACTTACGCTATCGTAGGCAGCGGCACAGAGGATCCGTGGCCGCCGACAACTATCCAAACTATGATGGATAAGACTGACGATACACAGTTGGTTGTTCAGGATACAACTACCTATACCGACCAGTATAATTCGCTTATCTATAACATTAGCGGCGGTTCCAATAACATTAAAAGCGATAAGACAACGTTCTCTCCGCTTTATCAGGTTAAGAAGCCTGGAACGACAGGTCAGTGGTGGGTAGATTTTACTGACGTGATTTCTACTATCGGTTCAAATCAGCTATACTTTAACATTACCAGTAACGGTCTTTATACCGGTTTCTATGCTACAAGTAATTCTACGGTTGATGTGAATTCAACTGACGCTCCGGGAGTTAATGCCGGAAGGATGACAAGCGTTGACGGCTATAACTTTGTTGAATTGAGTGGTATTGACAGCTCTATTACTCACCTCGGTGTTTATATCACTAAGGAAGGAGAAAAATTCAACTATAAGGTTTATTCTGTAAAGGGTTCGACAAGCGGCGGCAAGACCGTAAAGGTTTACGCTAAGGACGGCTCTATACGCCGACTCGGCACCTCGCGTGATCCCAGAAGCAACATTACCTACTCAACCTTTGAACAGCATGCAAATACCTTCCTTTGCAGCGACAACACCTATGCTACCCGCCTTGACGGCGCGGGAAGAGCCAGTACTCACGGCGCTTCGGGTACAGACGAGTGGACAGACAGCACGACCTTTGACCGTTATACATATGATTATGCGGCAGGCGTGACAAAGGGCTCGAAGATTTATATTAAGACCGTTCTCAAAAAAGACGATTATATGAATCAGTATTACCTTGCCGGCTACAGCATCAACGGTACAACTTATGTTGAACACACCGTTGCTGAGAGCCAAACCGGCACGGTTACCGAGGAGTTTACAATTCCCGAGGATTGGGAGTGGAACTATGTAGAGATCACCCCGATCTACTTCCTCAGAGACAACAGCAACACAATCAAGTTCTATGTTGAAGGTTATGACCAGACCGTAATGGACGCGGGCTGGGGCAACACCGTAGGCGTTTATCCCTACTATCAGGATCCCACTAACAACAGCCAGGTAGCTAATGTTAACAACCCGTTCGGCGGTTATCCCGGTCAGCCTTTGATGTTCTACAAAGGTAACTATTACGCTGTACTTCCCAAATCATACCAGGCATATACAGAGGCGCATACATCGGGCGAAAAGGTGAATTGTGAGATCAAGGGCGTAACCTTGTCCAATATGTATTGGGATGATGTTCACCTTTACACCGGCGAGGTCAGCAGTCACTTCCAGACCTACGACTTTGACGATCTTTACAAGATTTACAAAGAATACGGTAATGATGTAAACAATATTATCTGCGCATTCAAGTACAGAACTCAGAAGAACAACGATGAGCCGGATTCTGTAACACCTGCCAACTACACTAACGGATGGGAAGTTCTGAAAGACTATTACGGCAATCCGATCGATGTATTTGGAAACCAGTTAGAAGATGCTGCTCTTAATGCAGCAAACGCGATTACAACGCCTGAACAGGCTCAAAATGCGTCGAATGTGGTACGTGTTATTTCGCAGGATTATAAATCCAAC
>JBGULZ010000164.1:0-8446 GCA_045116595.1 Ruminococcus sp.
AATGGAGATATGTATTCCGCCGGGGCGGAGATAATTATATTTGCTCCGCAAAGCCAAAACGGAAGCGGATTGTCAACCCTTGCGGGCGAGATGTTGACCGCATTAAAAGAAGCGGATACCGAAGGGATAATCACCGAGCTGAGCGCGGGAGCCATTGAGTTTGATACAAACCTCAGCGCGATCTATCGCAAGCTGAGTTTTAAAATGGAGTTTATGCTGATCGGAGATGATTTGGATGAATAACGGATTTGTAAACGGCAGCAAGGTCGTTGTTAAGATCAACGGCAGCGCTGTCGGCGGTGTTTTGTCCGCCGTATGTAAAAGGACAAATAATTTGATGAAAATCGAGGAGTTTTTGACGTGCAAGCCCGTGTATTCGGTTCAGTCGCCGCTATATACGATAGAGCTCAAATCTCGTTTTGATTTGTCCGGGCTGCTGAACGGGCAGGATTTTTTCAGCCTGACTATCGGTGACGGAGAGAAAACAACGGAGTATTCCGGCTGCTCCGTAGAGAGCGTCGGTCAGCAGATACTACCGAACAGTCTGACGGAATACACGGCGGTGATCAACGCCGCAGACAGGAGTGTTGAAGATGAATGAGACAAACTTTGAAATAATCGCCGACGAGGGCAACGGCATAGACGCCGAAGCGCTCAGCGAGCTGCTTGAGCTCGAGAGCAGAAGATACAGCCGCCGTCTGAGCGAGGAAGATGAGGCGAGACAGAGATGAAGCTGATACCAATGAGATTTATGGGCTATGCGTGGCACCATAACCCGCGCGAGATCAAATTTGAATGTGCCAAAAAGGTCAGCGAAAGCCTTGTGCCGGAAAGCGTTGCGGAGATTCAGGAGACAGGCAGAAAAAATATGATCATCAGCGGCGTTGGCGAGCTTTACGGGGCGGATTGCCAAAGTCAGTTTGAAGCGCTGCTGGAGCTTTTTAAAAAGAAAGGCGTCGGGGTGCTCGCGATAGAGAACCTCGAGCCGGTCTTTGCCGTGTTTGAAAACATAAGTCTTATCGGCACTCCGCGCGAGGATGTTCTGACCTATGGTTTTGTTTTCAGAGAGGTCATGGAGGAAAAGGAGAGCGCAAAGCCCGACTGTCATATCGCCGCGGAGGGTGAGGATCTGTGGGATATCTCGCACAGATACGGTATCGTCATCGACGAGCTTGTTCGTCTTAATCCGCAAATAAAACGCCCGGATATCGTGGCGCGGGGAGAGGTGATCAGGCTGTGCTGAGATATGAGATAACGCTGAAAAACGGAGAAGTCCGCAACGATCTGCGCGTGCTGACAGCCGAGTGGAAAAGCGAGCTCGATGTTCCCGCGGACAGCCTTGTGCTGAGCTGTGTTTACGACCCGGAAATCTTTGATCAGGGCGACAGGATCGCGGCGTATGACGGAGACGGGCTTATTTTTGAGGGGCAGCTTGACGAGCTTTCAAGGGTGCATATGGACAACGGCTTGGCGCTCAAGCTCTGCGCCCGAAGCGCCGCGGCTGTGCTGCTCGACAACGAGGCGGAGCCGCTCAGTTACCGTAATCCCACCGCGGCGCTTATGTATTATAAGCACCTTGAACCTTTTGGGCTTACCGATGTAGAGCTTGATCTTACGCCGGTTTTGGGTTATATGAGGATAGACAAGGGTATGACCCAGTGGCAGGTCATAGAGAGATTTTGCAAAATAAGATACGGCTCAAAGCTGAGGATATCGGGCAGCGGCAAGGTGTACCTAAGAGGATTCAAAAGCGATAAAAAGGTAAAATTCGGCGACGGCGGGATAGAGTATTATTCTATAAAAGAAAATAAGCGCCGTCATAAGCTTATTTCCGAGGTCAAGCTGAAGGTCAGCAAAACCGCGGGCTATCTTTCGACAATGAAGAACCCTGACCCCGAGAGCAAATTTATAAAGCGCGTCAGGTATGTCAACGCCTCCGCCGAGAACAACACCCTCAGCACGGCTGATAATATAATCGAGCGCGGTAACTTTGACAGCCGCTATATAAAGCTGATGTTCAGGGGCTGCGTCACCGATATCCTCGGCGCGTCTGCGGAGATAGAGGACAAGGCGTTCGGCAGGCTCAGCGGGCTGACGGTCCGCGCGATAAGCTATGCTCTCAGCCAAAACGGAGAGTTTACAACGGTCGTTTTGGGAGAAAACGACAGAGAGGAGAATGTTTGATGTGGCTGCTTAGTTATATAACAAATAATTCACACGAGCCGCCAAACGCGGTCAAGGGCAATGTATATGAAAACGGTACTGCCGTGACCGCCTCGGGCGAGCACAAAAGCCTAAGAGCGTGTATGCCGTACGGTATCGCGAGCATTCCGCCGAAAAATGAGTGCGCCGTCGTTTTGCCGCTCGAGGACGGCGAGGTTTCGCTCGGGGTCTTGGCGGATACAGACGGTCTGCAGGAGGGAGAGCTTATGATGAGCTCCGCGGGAGGAGCAAGCATAGTTCTGAAAAATGACGGCAGAGTATTGATAAACGGCAGGGAGATTTGATATGACGGATGTAAAAATACAAAACGGAGACGTCGCCCTTGACAGCGCGCGCAGGATGATAAGGCTCAGCGGCAGGGACGCGCTGTTTCAGCGCGCGGTCATTTCCGCCACGGTCGGCAGAGGCAGCTTTATTTATGACAGAGCTCTCGGCTGCCGCTACAGATATGACGGGAACGATGAGTTTTCGGCTCGCAAGGTCGGGCTCAGTATAAACGAGGCGCTCGCGAGGTTCAAAAACACTTCGGCGAGAGTGCTCGACATCAACGAAAGCATCACGCTTGAAATCAATATTGACGGAGAGAGCAGAACAGAGGAGGTGCGTTTGATTGGAAACGTATGATGAGATATACACAAGGATGAAGGAAAAGTATGAGGACGAGAGCGGGTTTGAGATCGACCCGGCAAGCGACATAGCGATCAGATTAAAGGTGCTCGCGGGCGAGATATATAACGCCCGGTGCAGCCTTGAATGGCTTAAACGCCAGATGTTTGCCGACACCGCGACAGGGGAGTACCTTGACCTCTTGGCAGAGCAGAGGGGGATCACCAGAAGAGCCGCAAAAAAGGCGAGCGGTCAGCTGACGTTCAGCGTAGCCGAAACGCTCGATTATCCGATCGAGATACCCGAGGGCACGGTTGTCGCGACAAACGGAGAGACCCCGATCAGAGTATACACGACCGAGCCGGCGGTTTTGCCTCAGGCGACCTATTCCGTGAACGTGAACGCCGAGGCTGAACAGCCCGGTTACAACGGAAATATAGCCTCAGGCACAGCGGAGGTTCCGGTAAACGTTCCCGCCGGTATCGATACGGTGACCAACAGCGTTTTTATCGGCGGCGACGACGAGGAGAGCGATGAAACTCTCAGGGCAAGAATAAAGGATTCGTATTTAAACCGTCCTAACCCCGCGAATCCGGCTTTTTTCAGACAGCTTGCGCTCAGTGTTGACGGTATCGACAAGGCGGGCACTGTTGATAGGTACAACGGATTCGGCACGGTCGGCGTATTTGTAGCCCGTAAGGATTACGATGTTACAGATGCCGCATTGGCTGAGGTCGACAGGGTCATTCAGCAAAATAAGCCTGTCGGAACCTACGCTGTTGTCAACAGAGCCAATCACCTTGATTACGACCTGAACGTTACTGTAAAGGCTAAGCCCGGTTACGAGCATGCGGAGGTGGTTGAGATGATCACAAACGCCTTTAACGATTACATCGGCTCGCTCAATGTCGGCGCAAGGCTTTACCTGTCAAACCTCGGGCAATACCTGTTTAGTACAGGCTGTATCGAAAACTACGAGTATGATGTAAGTATGGATAATGTCAACGCAAGCGGGTCGCAGTTTTTCCGCCCAGGCGACGTTACGGTACAGGTGATATGATGAAAAGTTTAGTTTCTATGAAACAAAAGCTTGAGCCGTTGGGGTTATATGATCTCAGCGGAGCCGGCGAGGTAGACTGCGAGCTAAAAGCGTACGCCGAAGGGCTCGATACGCTTTTTGATACGCTGGACGAGCTTCAAAGAGAGAATTTTATCCCGACAGCAGAAAGCTTTGGACTCAGCCGCAGAGAAAGCTTTGAAATACGCGAAAGAGCAGAGCTCCCCGTGCAGGAGCGCAGGGATTCTCTGATGTACTACGAAAGGACTGTGATGACCGGGCTCACTGACAGCGAATTTGCGGAGTTCTTGGAGAGGATCGGGTTGACCGACTACACTCTCACCGTAAACCACAGCAGAGGATCAATAAACCTTTCGATAGCCGACAGCAAAACCGACGGAGAAAAGGCGCTTATCGAAAAACAGATCCGGGCAGAGATACCTACTCATATGCGTTTGGAAATATCATATTCGGAGTGATTTTCAGGGCGAAATAAAAGGCTAAAAGTCGAAAAAAGAATAATGATAAACTAATGAAAAACAGCCCTTGTTGAACAAATGAACAACAAGGGCTTTTCCTATATGCAATATACACAAAATAATAATAAAATATTTGGTAACAAAATCATAACAAAATATGTTACAATGTAATTGTACATAAATATATAAAAAAGGAGGACTTTTTTGTGAGAAGAACTACAAAATTAATCAGTTTAGTGCTCGCGGTAATGCTTGTTCTTTCCTGCTTTACGGGATTGACCGCGATTACAGCGAGCGCGGAAGACGAGACCCCGGATGTTTACAGTGTATTCGGTTCATCGGCGGCTATTTTCGGCGATGTGTGGTTTGCGGCAAACCCGGCTACCGAGATGACACTTGACGAAACTGACGGTCTCTACAAAATCACATTCGAGGACGTTGAACCCACCGAGATGCTTCAGTTCAAGGTTCTCAAAAACCACAACGAGGACTTTTCATGGGGCGCTCCCGGTACTGATCAAAACTACACCGTAAATATTGAGCAAACCTGTGATTTGACGATCACCTTTGATCCGGTTCAAGAGATCGTTAACGCGGTCGGCGACTATGTCGTTGTTCCTCAGGGACTGCAGATCGACAGTGTTATCGCGGCAGGTAACGGCGAGGAAACATACCTCAACGGCGCCAACTGGGATCCCTGCGACCCCAGCAACGCAATGACGGAGCTCGAGCCCGGCGTTTGGGCTATCACGATGGAGGACATCTACGCGTTTGATAACTATAACATCAAGTTTGCCGCCAATTCTATTGACGGCGACCAGAATCCCGTTGCCAACCCGTGGGGCATCAACTGGGGCGCGGCGGCAGAGCAGCTGTATCCCACAGAGCAGTGGATCCCCGCTGTTTACAACGGCAAAAACGCTATTTTTGAGGTAGAGGACGACGAGTCTGTTGTAAGGATCATCCTTGACCTCAGAAACTTTAACTTTGTTACAAAAGAGGGCGCAAGGTTCAAGATCCAGATCAACCCCGGAGAGGACGCGCCTTATGACGACGATCCCGCAGAGACTACGATCGCAGCCCCCACAACTGTAGCGCCCGATCCCCAGCCAACAACAAAGCCGGTCAACCCCGACGCTACTACATTTACCTTAGAAACTACATCCAACCTCTTTAAAGCTGCTCAGAGAACATACAGTTCCGACAGTGAGGGAGGTATTCCTGATACGGTCACGGTAGTTTATTACGCTGACGTTGATACGATGTTCAGACTCCAGAGCATACAGGCTCAGGTTGAATACGATACTTCTGTTCTCACATTCGATCCCGCTAAAAACGGTGAGTATGATGAGGATGAAGAAGATTATGATTTGAGCGGTATAGTTCCGGTTGCGAATGGAAATGCGGATATAAATGCGGAAATACCCGGAGTTATCAAATTTGCAATTGCAAAATGGGACGGTATGCGCCTCAAAAAGAGCGGCGAGCTCATCCCGATTTTTAAGGCTGTGTTTGACGTAGCTCCCGGCGCTTCGGGCACTACTGCAGTCAATAACCAAGTAGCTGCTTGCGTGTTTTGTGATCCGAAAACCGAAACAGATTATATTGTTTATAATGTAAACGGTTTACAGATGCAAGGTTATAGTGCTGTTATAGGTACAGACGGCAAGATCGGCAGTTATGTTGACGAACCCTCGGGTGAAGAAGTTCCCACAAACGTTCCCACAACTGTTCAGCCCGATCCCGAGCCCACTACCGAGGCTTCCACAACAGTCACTCCTACAAATCCCGATCCCGGCGACAGATTTACAGTCAACGCGATCTCTAACGTATGGCCAACAAGCTCAAAGACATATGCCGAAACTCCAAAAACAGTTACGGTTACTTATTTTGCCGATATGTCTGTTTCGGAAATGCGCCTGCAGAGCACCCAGTTCACAATCAAGTACGATCCTTCTGTATTATCTATCGATCCGGCCAAGAACGCTGTTTGGGACGAGGACGAGGAAGCGTATGATTACTCACAGACCTTCCCGGTTGCTTCCGGCAGAGGCGACACAAACTTTGACGACTATACGGATATGGTTAAATTTGCCGTTTCAAAATGGGACGGCCTGAGCCTTAAAAAGAACGGCAAGCTCATCCCGATCGCCCAGATCGTATTTGACGTAACTCCCGGCGCGACGGGCTCGACCGATGTTAATATGGAATTCGACGTTGTCGCATTTGTAAATTTCAAGACCGAGGAAGATTATATCGTACACTCTACCGCAGGCGGTCTTAATCAGGATAATTACAATTACATCACTTCTATCTGTGAGTTTCGCACAGTTGTAGATGATGAAATCGAGATCCTTCCCGCAAAGGCTCCCACCTGTACGGAAACAGGTCTTACCGAAGGTAAGCGCAACACCGTTACAGGCGAGATCATTGTTCCACAGAATGTTATCCCCGCGCTCGGCCACGCGGTCGTTACCGACCCCGCTGTTCCCGTAACATGTACTGTTGACGGCAAGACAGAGGGCAGCCACTGCTCAAGATGTAATGAGGTTCTTGTTGCTCAGCAAGTTATTCCTGCTCAAGGTCATAAGAACGTAAGCGTTTCCAAGGTAGAACCTACCTGCACAGAGCCCGGTCACACCGCCGGCTTGCAGTGTTCGGTATGCGGAATCGCGATCATGGGTATGAATCCTATCCCCGCAAAGGGTCACACACCTGTTAACAATGACGCGGTTGCGGCTACCTGTATAGAGCCCGGTCATACCGCAGGCACACACTGCTCGGTATGTAACGAGATCCTCTCGGGCAACGAGGTCATCCCCGCAAAGGGTCACAAACCCGTAAATGATCCCGCTGTCGCGGTAACATGTACGACCGACGGCCGCACCGCCGGCACACATTGCTCGGTATGTAATGAGATCCTCTCGGGCAATGAAGTGATTCCCGCTCCGGGCCACAAAAATGTTAATGTTCCCAAGGTCGACGCGACCTGCACAGAGCCCGGTCACACCGCAGGCTTGAAGTGCTCGGTATGCGGAATCACGATCATGGGTATAACCACCATCCCCGCAAAGGGACACACACCCGTAAACGACGCCGCTGTTGCACCGACCTGTACAGAGCCCGGTCACACCGCAGGCACACACTGCTCAACATGTAATGAGATACTCTCGGGCAACGAACCGATCAAGACTCTCGGCCACGATGTCGTCAATAAGCCCGGCAGACCCGCTACATATACACAGACAGGTCTTACCGACGGTCAGTTCTGTAACCGCTGCAAGAAGTGGATAGTACAGCAGCAGGTTATTCCCAAGCTGGTTACGGAAAACAAGATCGGCGATATCAACCGCGACGGAAATATCGACGTTCTCGACGCGATCACGGCTCAGAAATTTGCTGCCGAAAAGACTTCGCTTGATGATGAGCAGATATATATCGGTGACGTAAACAACGACGGAAACGTTGACGTTCTCGACGCCATACTGATCCAGAAGTACGCTGCCGAGAAGATTTCGGAGTTCCCGAAAAAGTCATAATAATTCTGTAAAAGAAAAATAATTTAGTATTATAAATCATTGCCGGCTCAAAGCTCAAAAGGGTTTTGAGCCGGTTGTTTTTGCAGTGAAATCTATATACAGAATGCACAAAATATCAAGCGAAAATTTGGTGACAAAATTGGTTAAAACTATGTTACAATATAATTGAGTTATAATCTGTTTTCTGCATTTTTTACTTACAAAAACGCAGAAAAAACGGGTTACATCTACTATATTTTTAAGGAGGAAAAAACCAATGAGAAAATCAACAAAGCTCCTCAGCTTGTTGCTCGCGGTTATGCTGACTGTATCCTGCTTTTCGATACTTTCCGCAGTACCCGTAAGCGCGGCAGAAGGGGAGCAAAAGGTCTACTTTGATTTCCCGACAGATGGAACTTGGGGTGACCCTGCAGGCGTAAAGATTAACAAAAACGGTACAGCTAATATTTACTGTTATGCTTACCCGATCTATGGAAATGAAAGCGAATTCACTGTTCCCAGCTTTGGCGGAAGAACCACACAGTGTTTGTCGGAGGGTGATA
>JBGULZ010000165.1:0-1848 GCA_045116595.1 Ruminococcus sp.
CTCAATTATTGTGAAGGAGGGAAGCAAAGTGCCAAGAAGAGGTTCTATTGCGAAGCGTGACGTATTACCCGATCCGCTTTATAATTCTAAACTTGTAACACGTCTTATCAACAACATTATGTACGACGGCAAGAAGGGCGTAGCTCAGAAGATAGTTTACGGTGCCTTCGAGATCATCGCAGATAAGACAGGCAACAACCCCCTCGAGGTTTTTGAACAGGCTATGGAAAACGTAATGCCCGTTCTCGAGGTAAAGGCTCGCCGTGTGGGCGGTGCCACATATCAGGTTCCTATGGAGGTTAGACCCGCAAGACGTCAGACACTCGGTCTGCGCTGGATCTCAACCTACTCAAGAGCCCGCAGTGAGAGAACCATGAAGGAAAGACTTGCAGGAGAGATCCTTGACGCTGTAAACGGTGCCGGCGGCGCGTTCAAAAAGCGTGAGGACACTCACAAGATGGCAGAGGCCAACAAGGCTTTCGCTCACTACAGATGGTAATCATTATTTCCGACGTAATTTTATTAGGAGGATCTTATGCCAAGACAGGTATCACTTGAACAGACAAGAAATATCGGCATTATGGCTCATATCGATGCCGGTAAGACTACAACAACAGAGCGAATCCTGTATTATACCGGCGTAAACCACAAGATCGGCGAAACACATGACGGTGCTTCCACAATGGACTGGATGGCTCAGGAAAAGGAGCGCGGTATCACTATCACATCCGCTGCTACCACAGCCTTCTGGAGAGGAAGCAAGGGTCAGTATGATTCTCACAGGATCAATATCATCGACACCCCCGGACACGTTGACTTTACCGTTGAGGTAGAGCGTTCACTCCGTGTACTGGACGGTTCGGTTACCGTATTGTGCGCAAAGGGCGGCGTTGAGCCCCAGTCAGAGACTGTATGGCGTCAGGCCGACAACTACGGCGTACCCAGAATGGTTTACGTTAACAAAATGGACATCATGGGAGCGGATTTCTTCCACGTTGTTCAGATGATGAAGGACAGACTCAAATGTAACGCTGTGCCCATCCAGCTGCCCATCGGCGCTGAGAGTGATTTTACAGGTATCATCGACCTCGTAACAATGAAGGCCGAGATCTATCACAATGAGGACGGCACTGACTACTCGGAGGAGGATATCCCCGAGAATATGAAAGAACTTGCCGAGGAGTACCATGAGAAGCTCATCGAATCCGTTGCGGAGCTCGACGAGGAGCTTATGGAGAAATACTTCGGCGGCGAGGAGATCTCTATCGACGAGATCAAAAAGGTGATCAGAAAGGCTACGATCGAGAACACAATGGTTCCCGTGACCTGCGGTTCATCCTACCGCAACAAGGGCGTTCAGATGATGCTCGACGCGGTTATCGATTATATGCCCGCACCTACCGATATCCCCGCTATCAAGGGTACAGACCCCGACACAGGCGAGGAGACAGAAAGACCCGCGGACGACAACGAGCCGTTCTCGGCTCTCGCGTTCAAGATCGCGACAGACCCGTTTGTAGGTAAGCTCTGCTTCTTCCGTGTATATTCGGGTATCGTAAACGCAGGCTCCACCGTATTCAACTCGGTCAAGGGCAACAAAGAGCGTATGGGCAGAATTTTGCAGATGCACGCTAACGACAGAAAAGATATCGAGTGCTGCTACGCAGGTGATATCGCCGCTGCCGTCGGCCTCAAGAACACAACAACAGGTGACACTCTCTGCGACGAGAAGCACCCCGTAATCCTTGAGTCTATGGAATTCCCCGATCCCGTTATCCGCGTTGCTATCGAGCCCAAGACTAAGGCAGGCCAGGAGAAGATGGGTATCGCTTTGGCAAAGCTCGCCGA
>JBGULZ010000166.1:0-14327 GCA_045116595.1 Ruminococcus sp.
AACGACTGTCTCTACAAAGTAATTTTTGAACGATGTGCTGTCCTTTGTGCGCAGAGCGTTTGCTATTATAACGACGTCGGGCTTTTCTTCTGCGCCCGCGAGGTTATTGAGCGTTGAGTTGATCGTCACGGGATTCAGCAAGGTCTTGTGGATCGCGTTCAGCTTATAACCGTATTTATCAAGCTTTTGCTTCAACTCATCCGCGCGCGAGGTCAAAACATCGGTTTCTTTCTTTTTATTTACCGAAATGATTTCTATAAACACGCAGGTCCGTCCTTTCGTGTATACGTTATGATATGTAGGTGAGTTTCAGGTTTTGGAGCGCCTCTTCGATCAGCGGCTCAAAACCCGCGTTCTCCTGAGCCTCTTTAACAAATTTGAGCACCGGCTTTGTACGCGGATGCTTTGGAGTGAACACCGTGCAGCAGTCCTCATATGGCTCGATCGAGGTTTGGTAAGTATCTATTTTATAGGAGATGTCGATGATCTCCTGCTTGTCCATCCCTATCAGCGGTCTGAATACGACCATATCGGCGGCTTCGTCCGTACAGCCGAGCGCTCCGATCGTCTGGCTCGCGACCTGACCAAGGCTTTCGCCCGTGATAAGCGCCTGACACTCGTTTTGTTCGGCGATCCTCTGCGCTATCTGCAGCATAAGCCTGCGCATTATGATAGTGAACAGCTCCTCGGGGCAATCGTCCCTGAGTTTTTCCTGGAGCTTTGTGAACGGCACGGTGTACATCTTCATCGCGCCGGAATATTTGGCGACCTTTTGCAGGAGCTTTACTACCTTGTCCTCAGCTCTTTGGCTGGTGTAGGGCGGACTCGCGAAGTGGATCGCAGTGAGCTTTATACCGCGCTTTGCCATCATATAAGCCGCGACGGGTGAATCTATTCCGCCGCTGATGAGTATCGCCGCCTTGCCGCCTGTGCCTACGGGAATACCGCCCGCGCCCCTGATCGCGTTGGTGTGGATGCACGCGCCGAAGTCGCGGATCTCAACATACACGGTTACGTCGGGGTTATGTACGTCGACCTTTAGGTGTGGGAAGTTTTGGAGAATAACTCCGCCCGCCTCACGGCAGATCTCGGGGCTTTTATACGGGAACTTTTTGTCGCTCCGCTTTGCCTCTACCTTGAAGGTCTTGGCGGTTTTAAGCTCCTTTGCCAAGTATTCGGGAGCGGTTTCCAGCACCGATTCAAGCGTTTTTTCGTCACAGATGGCAGCGCGTGAATAGCTGACTATTCCGAATACCCTGCCGACTCTGTCGCACGCCTCGTCCAAATCTATGTCGTCGCTCAGCGGTCTTACACAGACTGTCGACTGCGCCGAGGTTATCTCGAACTTGCCGAGCGGACTCAGTGTATTTTTTATATTCTTTTTAAGTACGTCCTCAAACTGGCGGCGGTTAAGTCCTTTAAGAACGATCTCGCCGTCCTTGAGTAAAATTATCTCTCTCATATTTTTCCTTATCTGTGCGCGAGGACTTTTAAGCCGAGCTCTATCCCCTCGCACAACGCGTCGATATCTTCTTTTGTATTGTGCTTAGAAAAGCTTATCCTCAGCGCGGAATCTGCTCTCTGTTTATTGTAGCCCATCGCGCTCAAAACGTGGCTGGGCTTGCCCTTTGCACAGGCGCTGCCCGAGCTTACGTACACTTCACGCTCCTCGAGGAAGTGGAGCATAGTTTCGCTGCGCACCCTGCCCGCGGTGATGTTGAGCACATACGGCAGAGCGTCCTGCGGTGAATTGATAAGCACGCCGTCTATCTTTGAAAGCTTTTCTTTTGCGTAGCTGTTGAGCGCGGACACCGCTTCAAAATTGCCTTGTATATCAAATTCCCCGCACGCCGTGCCGAACGCCGCTATAAGCGGAAGCGGTTCTGTGCCGGGGCGGAGCTTTTTTTCCTGCTCACCGCCGTACTGGCGCGGAACAAGTCGAACTCCTCTTTTGATGTATATCGCTCCCACGCCCTTAGGCGCGAAAACCTTGTGACCGCTGACGCTGATCAAATCAGCGCCGAGCTTTTTTGCCTTTATCTCGAGCTTGCCGAACGCCTGAACGGCGTCGGTGTGGCAGATTATCTGCGGGTTCTTCGCGCGAGCCTGCTCAAATATCTCATCAACGGGCATTATCGCTCCCGTCTCATTATTGACATACATTATTGACACGAGCGTTGTGTTGCCGTCGATTTGTTCGGCGACATCCTCGGTATGGATCTTTCCGTCCTCGCGCGGAGAGATGAACTTTACATCCCAGCCGTTTTGCTCAAGGTATTTTGCCGCCTCAATAACGCTGCTGTGCTCGACCGAGGAAACTACGATTTTCCTGCCCGAGCGTTTTTTTGCCTCTGCCGCTCCGAACAGCGCGAGGTTGTTTGCCTCGGTACCGCCGCTCGTGAAGAAAATCTCTTCCTCCTGAGCGCCGAGCTTTGAAGCGATGACGCGGCGGGCGTGTTTAAGCTCATTTTCCGCCTCTATTCCCTTTGTGTGAAGCGATGAGGGGTTGCCGTAGATTTCGGTCATTACCTTTAACGCTTTTTCAGCCGCCGCCGCGGACACCGCAGTGGTCGCGCTGTTGTCAAGATAGTGCTCCAAACCCTTCTCCCCCATTGTAAATAGTTATATTTATATTATTATACTACATTCCGTAAAAAAAATAAAGTGATAAATTCAACATAATTCAAGTAAATTCAGACAAAATAAGTGTATATCAGTTATTATTGGGTGGTAGTATGGTTACAAATAAAGAATATGATAAAATTGTGAAGAGAAATTCACCGAAATCTAAAACTTATGTGAATTGTTCAAAGGCGTTTGTCATCGGCGGAGGTATCTGCGCGCTCGGACAGGGAATGCTGGAGCTTTTCAGGCTGTGGGAATTTGAGGAAACAGACGCGAAAACCTTGGTTTCGGTATCTCTGATTTTTTTGGGAGTACTGCTCACAATGTTCGGGGTGTACGACAAGATCGCCAAGCACGCGGGCGCGGGTACGCTCGTGCCGATCACGGGTTTTGCTAACGCGATGAGCTCGCCCGCGATAGAGTTCAAAACCGAGGGCTTTATAACGGGCTTGGGCGCGAAGATGTTCATCATCGCCGGGCCGGTGATAGTTTACGGAGTATCGGCTTCGATCATTTACGGTATAGCGCTGTGGGTTTTGCATTTGTTTGGGATAACACTGTTTTGAGTAAATGAAAAAACGCTTCCGATTTTTTTGATCGGAAGCGTTGATTTTTTTTCTGATTTACGCGATAGCTCTTACTCTGATGACGCCCTCTGTGTTTTTGATAGCGTCCAAATCGTAATCGCCTGCTACGTCTAAGATCGTGTAAGCGTAGTCGCCGCGGCTCTTGCTGAGCATATTCTCAACATTGCCCTTGATCTCGCCCAATACTGTCTTAACCATCTCGGAAACATTCTTGTGGATAACGCAGATACGTGCAGTGCCTGCTGTGCGGGGCAGTGAGATAGCGGGGAAGTTGACCGAGTTGACGATGTTACCGTTCTCGATATACTCCTTGACCTGGTTGCACGCCATAACAGCGCAGTTGTCCTCGCTCTCGGGAGTTGAAGCGCCGAGGTGGGGAAGTACGATAACGTTCTCCTCGCCGAGGATAGTATCGTTACCGAAGTCTGTTACATACTTTGAAACCTTGCCGCTCTTGAGAGCCTCGAGAACAGCGTCTGTGTTTACAAGACCGTCACGGCTGTAGTTGAGGATGCGAACACCGTCCTTCATCTTGGTGATCATATCAGCGTCA
Source organism: Ruminococcus sp. (assembly GCA_045116595.1). Classification (GTDB taxonomy): domain Bacteria; phylum Bacillota; class Clostridia; order Oscillospirales; family Acutalibacteraceae; genus Ruminococcoides. The sequence goes on from JBGULZ010000166.1 coordinate 3,766, forward strand.
ACCATATCCTTTGTATCGGGTGTGAGCGGAACGTGGATAGTGAGGTAATCGCAGTTTGTCATAACCTCTTCGCCGCTCTTTAAGAGCTTGATGTGGGGATTGAGCTTCAGCGCGTTCGAAACAGACATAAAGGGATCGAAGCCGACTACCTTCATACCGAGCGCAACTGCCGCGTTCGCAACGAGGATACCGATAGCGCCGAGTCCGATAACGCCGAGGGTCTTGCCTGTGATCTCGGGACCTACAAACTGGCTCTTGCCCTTTTCTACCATTTTGCCGACAGCGTCGCCGTTGCCCTTTAGGGTCTTAGCCCACTCGATTCCCTCTACTACCTTTCTTGAAGAGAGGAAAAGGCCTGTCAAAACGAGCTCCTTAACAGCGTTTGCGTTTGCGCCGGGAGTGTTGAATACTACGATTCCCTGCTCGGAGCACTTATCCTTGGAGATATTGTTTGTGCCCGCGCCCGCTCTTGCGATAGCGAGGAGGTTGTCGCCAAACTCCATATCGTGCATAGCGGCTGATCTTACGAGGATCGCGTCGGGATTCTGGATATCGTCACCGCAGTGGTACTCGCTGCCGAGTCTGTCTGTACCGCAGGGAGCGATTTTATTAAGTTTAAGTACGTTATACATAAAAATCAATCCTTTTCTATATCAATTGGGCGGATATAAATCCGCCCGTTTTTTGCTTTATTGCTTCGTTTTGCCCCCGCCGTTAATGAAACACTTGAAATCATCAAAGGTTGAAATAGGCGGGATCGGATGCAACGTCACGTTGCTTACTTGTTTTTTGCTTCAAAGTCCTTCATGAACTCTACGAGCTTTTCTACGCCCTCGTAAGGCATAGCGTTGTAGATAGAAGCTCTCATACCGCCGACTGAGCGGTGACCCTTAAGGTTAACAAGGCCTGCCTCGGTCGACTCCTTGACAAACTTTGCGTCGAGGTCTGCATCGCCTGTAACAAAGGGAACGTTCATAAGCGAACGGTCCTCGGGAACAACTGTGCCCTTAAACATCTCTGAGCTGTCGAGGAAATCATAAAGGAGCTTAGCCTTCTTCTCATTGCGCTCTTTCATCTTGTCAAGTCCACCGACATCGTTCTTGATCCACTCGAGAACGAGCTTTGCGATATAGATCGAGTAGCAGGGCGGTGTGTTGTAAAGCGAACCGGCGTTTGCGTGGGTCTCATAGTTGAGCATTGTGGGTGTGATATCCATAGCGTTACCGATAAGATCCTCGCGCGCGATAACGATTGTTACGCCGGCGCCGGACATATTCTTCTGAGCGCCCGCAAAGAGGAGACCGAACTTTGAAATATCGAGGGGCTCGCTCACGATGCAGGATGAGATATCAGCTACGAGCGGGATATCGCCTGTATCGGGAAGCTCGTGATAAACAGTACCGTAGATGGTGTTGTTCAGGCAGATATATACATAATCCGCGTCCTCACGGAACATTGACTTGTCTGTCTTGGGGATATAGGAGAAGGTCTTGTCTGCGGAAGAAGCTACCGCAACAGCGTCGCCGTAACGCTGAGCCTCTGCCAAAGCCTTCTTTGCCCACTGACCTGTTACGATGTAGTCAGCCTTTTTGTTCTTATTCATAAGGTTGAGAGCTACCATTGCGAACTGTGTTGAACCGCCGCCCTGGAGGAACATTACCTTGTAGTTGTCGGGAATGTTCATTACTTCTCTGAGAAGCGCCTCGGCGTCCTTGATGATGTTGTCAAACGCCTTGCTGCGGTGTGACATCTCCATTACGCTCTGACCTGTGCCCTGATAGTCGAGCATTTCTTCTGCTGCTTTTTTAAGAACAGACTCCGGCAGCATTGAGGGGCCTGCTGAAAAATTATAAACTCTTGCCATTGATCTTACTCCCTTTTTCTATATGATTTGAAACTCCGCGGTTATTGATACTGATTTCTGAGTTAGTATAAACCCCATAGTCTCATAAAAAATTACGAATTAAATTATACGCCCTTTGAACCGCTATGTCAATATCAAGGCCGATATTTGTTAAAAATTTAACGGTTCAAAAACACGCTTATAATGATATTGTGCCGATAGTTGAGATAATATCGTTTTTCATCCTGATCGCTTCGTTGCGGGCTGCCTCGGCAAAGTCTTCCTCGGTCAAGCCCTGCTTTTTCCAAGCGCACATGATCCCGCGGCTGGAGTTGATGATAGCGCCCAATCCGTTTTTGTCAAAGGCGTTTTTAGCGTCCTGCGCTCCGCCGCCCTGAGCTCCGTAACCCGGAACGAGGAAGAAGGTGTGAGGCGCTTTTTCTCTCATCTCAAGAAGCTGGTCGGGATATGTAGCGCCTACAACTGCGCCGACTCCGGAATAGCCGTATTTTCCGGGGAGCTCCTCTCCCCAGCTCTCGCACATCCTGCCCATCTGCTCATATACGGTCGCTCCGTTTGTGAGCTCCATATCCTGAAGCTCGCCCGAGCTCGGGTTTGAGGTCTTGACGAGTACAAAGATTCCCTTGTCCTCAGCCTTGCAGATCTCCGCGAGCGGCTTGATGCCGTCGGTTCCGAGATAGCCGTTTACCGTGAGCGCGTCCGCGCCGAAGGCGTGGACTTCTTCTCCGCAGATGTCGGTAGTGCCGAGGTGAGCCGCGGCGTAAGCCTGCATAGTTGTGCCGATATCGTTGCGCTTGCCGTCGGTGATGACGAACATACCCTTTGACTGAGCGTAGGCGATCGTGTCGGCGAGAGCCTTTACGCCCTGCCATCCGTACATCTCGTAATAAGCAGCCTGGGGCTTGATCGCAGGAACGATGTCGTAAATTTTGTCAATGATAGCCTTGTTGAACTCAAGCAACGCCGCTGCGGCGCCTTCAAGGGTTTTGCCGTACTTTTCAAAGCAGGCGTTCTTGATCGAGTCGGGAACATACTCGAGCTTTGGGTCGAGTCCCGCGACAGTGGGGTTTTGAGTTTCAACTATTTTTTCAATAAGTCTGTCAAATGCCATTTTTACTCCCTTTCTATCTCAATTCCCAGCACGCCGTACTCCTTTTGGCGCTCGGGAGAATAGTAAACGTCCATATCCTCGGGCTTCGCCGTCTCGATATCGGCTTGGGTATAGCCGCAGCTTAAAAGCGGAAGGCTTTTGTAGAGCTGAGCGAAGGACTCAAACTTGTGAATTTGCTTAACTTTTACTCCGAGCCTTTCTCCGCTTTCGGTGTTTGAGAATATGATTGTATCGCCCGTTTTTATCCTCTGCCTTTTTTCGTCGTTAAGGCGGAGCTCAATTGTTTTTTGACCGCTTTTTATCATTTCAAACGGCACGGGCGAAAGGTTCATATTGTGGTTCATTATGAGTTGATGATGTCGTAGAGGTCGTTTGCGAACTTGAAGTAATCCTTGCGGTCGTCATTGACGAACTGGATCGCCGGACGCGGGTGGGTGTTGTACTGACCCGTGAGCATATAGGGAATGTCATATCCCCATTTTACGCCCTGCTCGCGCAGGGTATTCATATGCTGCTGGATAAACTTAATGATCGGGTTGACCTTGTACTTCGGGTTTTTGAGGAAGCCGAGCAAAAGCTCGAGCGAACAGTTGCCGGCGCCTCTGCCCATTCCGTCTACGGTAGCGTCAAGGTAGCTTGCGCCGTAAGCCATGGCGTCGATGGTATTGGCGAAAGCGAGCTGCTGATTGTTGTGTGCGTGGATGCCCGTGAGCTTGCCGTACTTTTCAGCGATCTCGCCGTACATCTCGGCGTAGCGTCTTGATTCCTCGGGATAGAGCGAGCCGTAGCTGTCTACGATGTAGAAGCACGAAACGGGAGTCTGTCCCAAAATTTCGAGCGCGGTTTTTAAGTCCTCGGTACGCGCCTTTGAGATAGCCATAATATTGATGGTGGTTTCATAACCCTGCTTTGCGCAGTACTCGATCATCTCGACCGCTGCGGGGATCGTGTTGATATAGGTCGCGACCCTTACCATATCGATCGGGCTTTCCGCCTTGGGGATGATGTCCTCCTCAAAGTCGGTCCTGCCTACGTCCGCCATTACCGATATTTTCATTTTTGTATTGTTTTCTCCGACGATCTTGCGGATATCATCGTCATTACAGAACTTCCACTTGCCGAAATCATCCTCGTCAAAAATCTCTTTTGACGCCTTGTAGCCGAACTCCATATAGTCAACGCCGGCTTTGAGGTTTGCCTTGTAGAGAGACTCTACAAATTCGTCGGTGAAGAAAAAGTCGTTGCATAGTCCGCCGTCACGGATCGTCGCGTCTACAACGCGCAGGTCCTGTCTGACGGACAGAAGATTACCTTTTTGTGCCATAATATACTCCCCTGTTTTTTAATTATCCAAAAAGACGGTCTTGCCGCCTAAAACCGTTCTTTTTACCTTGCCCGTCATAGTAAGGTTTTTGAACGGTGTGTTTTTGCTTTTGCCGTGGAGCTTGTCAACGTCTACCGTCCACTGCTCGTTAAGATCGATCAGCGCGATATCCGCGGGAGCTCCGACGCTCAGCGTTCCGGCGTTTATCCCCAATATTTTAGCGGGATTCACGCTCATTTTTTCGATGAGCTGTTCAAGCGTGAGCAAGCCGGGCTTAACAAGATATGTTATTCCCGCCGCAAGCGAGGTCTCCATACCGATAGAGCCGTTCGGAGATTTTTCAAAATCCGATTTCTCCTCCGGAGTATGGGGCGCGTGGTCGGTCGCTATCGCGTCGAGCGTACCGTCGCGCAAGCCCTCGATTATCGCCTGTTTATCCTCCTCGGTGCGCAGAGGCGGATTCATTCTATAGTCCGCGTCGCGCTTGAGAAGCTCGTTTTCGGTCAGCGAAAAGTAATGAGGCGCGGTCTCGGCTGTCACCTTTACTCCGCGTTTTTTAGCGTCGCGGATAAGGGCGACGCTCGTTTTTGTGCTGACGTGGCAGATGTGTATCGGAACATCCTCCGCCGCGGCGAGCGCTATCTCGCGCGCGGTCCCGCAGTCCTCAGCGGACGCGGGGATACCCTTTACGCCGAGCTGCTCGGAGATCTTGCCCTTATTCATCTTGCCGCCGTCGGCGAGGAACAAGTCCTCGCAGTGGGCGACTACCGTCATACCGAGCTTTGGCGCGGCTATCATAGCCTCGCTCAAAAACGCGGTGTTCTCAACAGGTCTGCCGTCGTCGCTGAGTCCGATCGCGCCTGCCGCTTTCAGGGCTTGCAGGTCGGTTTTTTCTTCGCTCTTTAAGCCCTTGGTGATGCTCGCGGCAACATAAACGCGCGCGTCGGCATTTTTTGCTTTATCCAAAATGTATTTTACCGTCTCGGGATCGTCCGTTGTCGGGGCGGTGTTGGGCATCGCGAGCAAGCTTGTCACTCCGCCCGCCGCAGCCGCGCGGCAGCCGGTGATTATGTCTTCCTTTGCGGTCTGGCCGGGGTCGCGGAGATGAACGTGCATATCCACAAGTCCCGGTACGGCGCAAAGCCCTTCGGCGTTGATTATCTCGCCGTTTGAACTGAGGTTTTCGCCGATCTCGGCGATCACTCCGTCCTTGATTTTTATGTCGAAAACACCGTTCAGCTTATCCGCGGGGGATATTACCGCGGCGTTTTTTATTAATAACTCTGACATATTATTCAGTCCTATCTTTTGCGCGGAGGTACTCCCGTGCGGTTTTGATGGTTAGCGGGTCTGCGCTGTTGCGAGCTCGGCCTGCGCTTCTTTTGACCGGGTCTGCGCTGCGGCTGAGGGCTTGGTCTGCGCTGGGGCGGCTTGCGGTCAGTCCTCTTGTGAACCTGGACAAGTCCTCCGTTTTCAGCCTGCAGGCGCTGTCTTTCCGCGCGCTCTCTTGCTCTGCGCTTGCGGTCTTCCTCGTACTGGCGGCGTTTTTCCTCCGCCTTTTTGCGCTGCCTTTCGCGCTTGACATTCGTGATGAAGTATCCGCAGTGAACAAAGAAGCTCTTTATTCCGTTGCCCGCGCTCTTAAGCGCTTTGGTAACAGCCTCGCCCTTTTGCGGAGGTTCCTTTTCGACCTCGTCGGCACGGCGTTCCATCTCGCCGATAACATCATATTCCTCGGCGTTTTGGATATCCTTGCTGCTAATAACGCCGATCACTTTTTTGGGAGCTTCCTCAAAGTAATCGTTGCTGTCAACAAACTTTGTGCGCTTAGCTTCGTCTCTGACAAGGACCTCGTCATCGTCGTCCTCATCGTTTTCGTCGTCCGAATCAAAAACTAACAACGCGTTTCTGATTTCATCCCTGAGGGTCGAGCCCTTGTTTTCTTTTTCTTCTCTGGGCTTTGCTTCGATCACATCGGGCTCGGGAGCCTGTTCGGGTTCGGGAACAGATTCTACGGGCTCTTCGAACTCTTCTGTCTGCTCCTGTACGTCCGGATCTACCTCAGGTTCTTCCTCAGGCTCGGGTAATGATTCGGGCTCGGGCGAGGGATCACTCACCTCTTCCGCGGGCTCGGCTGACTCGGTGAATTCTTCCGTTTGGTCAGACTGATCAGCCGCGATCGCCGCTCCGATCACGCTAAGCTCTTCAGCATACTCCTCGGGTCTTTCGTTTGATTTTACGGGAAAATCAAACTTTTTGGTAGTCTCGGGCTGCACAGTATCCGCGGGAGTTACAGTGATAGCCGACTGTGCCGCGTCTTCGGGCTTTGAAGGTTCATCCTCAAAGAATTCAGACACCTGATCGGTGTTATCTATAGTGTCGTCCTTTGCCTCTGTCTGCTCTTCCGGGGCTTTTGGAAGAGCCTGAATAAAATTTGGCTTTTCCCCTTCATCGCCGAGCAACGCGTCTATCTCTTCATCGGAATAACGTCTGCCGGACTCGCGGGGCTTTTCGGGGGCAGGTTCATCCGAACCGTAGCCGTCCGAATACGAACGGTCGCTTGATGATTTTTTATCCTCAAAGCCATAGGAACCGAGGTCGTAAAGGTCATTATCCTTTGCGTTGCCTGAATCATTAACGTCGGTCATATCGTCGTCTCCGCGATAATGCTTTTGATCCGCGCGGCTTGTTGTATACTTGCCCGCAAGCTCCTCAAGGATCTTATCGTTCTTTGACTTTTTTCTGCGGCGCTTTGCTACTCTGACGATGATAATGATAAATACGATTATCAAAACGATAAGCACGCCTACGCCGATCAAAATGTACGGCATAGTCGGGTTAGAGAAGTTCAAAAGCGCGGGCTTGTGGAACTCTGCGCTCGAAATTATCCCGCTGAAAACCTCGTAGTCATCGGAAGTAACATTCGCTCCGTTGCGCTGGAGGGTGATGTTTATGCTTTGGCCGTCGAATACGGTGTTTGCCTGATACGCCTCTATCAGAGAACCGGCGTTGTTCACCCTTGTGTTGAACTCAAGCCATACAACGTTTGATACCGCCTGGTCAACTGTGCAGGAGGTATACTCAGTCTGGTTGAGGAAGTTCCTCGCGATCTCGCTGAGCTTGTCCGCCTCTAACTGGTTATAGTTGCCAAGGTTTTTGCTGTCCTCAGTCTCTGTCATCGTTACGGTAAGCACCAAATCAGAATTGCTGTTCATACCCTGAAGGTAGATATTGCTGTTCTCAAAATTCTGCTTGTTGGTATTGTAGTCGATACCGAACAGTGAAAAATACTTGTCGTTAGCGTCTGAGTCACGCGTTACGGCGGTAAAATCCTCAGGCAGAGTGATAGCCATATCCGATATCTCGTGGATATGATATGTCTGTCCCGCGGCGAAAACCGTTACCGCGCTCATAAGGGCGATCACCGCGCAAAGCAGCGCTGCCGACGCTTTTTTTAGCGATTTTGATTTCATTTCCTTTCCCCCCGGAAAATAGATTTTTATGGTTTATTTGTAATAAATTACACACTATTAAATTATACTAAATTTCAGAACAAAAAACAAGCGTTTTTTTCAGAAAATCTGCTGTTATTGCGAGGGTTTAGGGTTGTTTTTTTAGCATAATTGCAAATTAACACACAAAAGGGCCGCCGACGTATCCGTCAGCAGCCCGGTGTGATTTTAGATATTAGTTAAAAATATAATAAGCTCGCCGAAGGCGAATTTAGCTTAAATGATGTGTCCCTTTGCGCGGATAACATCAATAACCTGATCAACATACTTTTCGCAGGTCTCGTCGCTGTCCGCCTCAACCATTACACGGATAACAGGCTCTGTGCCTGATTCTCTGAGCAGGATGCGTCCGCTGTCACCGAGAGCCTCGGTGACCTTTTCGACTTCTGCCTGAACGTCGGGATCATTCTTAGCGTCGGGCTTTGATTTTACCTTGACGTTCTTGAGAACCTGGGGATACATAACCATGGGAGCAGCGAGCTCGCTCATGGGCTTCTCCTTTGCGAGCATAACCTCCATCAGCTTGAGCGATGTGAGGATGCCGTCGCCTGTTGTAGCGTACTTTGAGAAAATGATGTGGCCTGATTCCTCGCCGCCGATACGGTTGCCGGTCTTAACCATATTCTCGTAAACGTACTTGTCGCCTACCGCGGTCTTGTCGCAATCTATGCCGACCTTGTCGAGCGCCTTAAACAGACCGTAGTTGCTCATGATCGTACAAACAACCTTGTTGTTGAGGAGCTTTCCTCTCTCCTTCATATAAACGCCGTACATATAGATGATGTGGTCGCCGGTGACAACGTTGCCCTTCTCGTCAACCGCGAGACAGCGGTCGGCGTCTCCGTCGTAAGCAAAGCCTACGTCGAGACCGTTGTCAACAACGAACTTCTGCAGGTGCTCAATATGAGTCGATCCGCAGTCGGTGTTGATATTGAAGCCGTCGGGAGCATTGTTGATAACATATGTTTTTGCGCCGAGAGCGTCAAAAACGCCCTTTGCGATCTGCCAAGCCGCTCCGTTTGAAACATCGAGGCCGACCTTGACGCCCTTAAAGCTGTATTTGCTCATTGAGATGAGGTAGCCGATGTAACGGTTACGTCCCTCAACGTAGTCAACTGTTCTTCCGATATTCTCTCTCTGAGCTACGGGGATATCGAGCTTGCCGTCGATGTAGTCCTCTACCTTGAGCAGAGTTTCCTCTTCCATCTTCTCGCCCTTGCTGTTGAGCAGCTTGATGCCGTTGTCATAGAAGGGGTTGTGAGAAGCGGAGATCATAATACCGCAGTCAAAGTCGTCAATGCGTGTGATATACGCTACAGAGGGAGTGGTGGTAACGTGCATGATGTACGCGTCAGCGCCGCTCGCCATAAGACCTGTGCAAAGAGCATACTCGAACATATAGGATGAACGGCGTGTATCCTTACCGATAACGACCTTTGCTTTTTTGCCCATATTTTCGCCGAAGTACCAGCCGAGAAAACGTCCGATCTGTACCGCGTGCTCAAATGTCAGGTTTTTGTTTGCTTCGCCTCTGAAGCCGTCTGTGCCGAAATACTTGCCCATTAGTCTTTCTTCCTTTCTACGACCACACCCGGGGTCTTGCAAATGCTGTTCTCGGGGACAACACCGCGAACACAGGATGTGGGATAAACATTGGAGTGTCTGCCGATCACTGTACCGGGATTGAGAACAGCGTTGCAGCCTACCTCAACATAGTCGCCGACCATAGCGCCGAACTTTTTAACGCCTGTCTCGATATGCTCGTCACCGTTATGAACCACAACGAGCTTTTTGTCGGACTTAACATTTGAGGTAATCGAGCCCGCGCCCATGTGTGAGAAGTAACCCATAATAGAGTCGCCTACATAGTTGTAGTGGGGAGTCTGAACGTGATCAAAGAGGATAACGTTCTTGAGCTCTACCGAGTTGCCTACTACGCAGTCAGCGCCAACGAGTGCCGAACCGCGGATAAACGCGCAGTGTCTTACCTCTGTGTTGGGACCGATGATACAGGGAGCTCCGAGATACGCCGAAGGAAAAACGTTAGCGGTCTTGTGGACCCATACGTTTTCGGAAACCTCTTCGTAATCATCGCCGAGAGTCTTGCCGAGCTCAATGATGAAATCCTTGATGCCCTTGAGAGCCTCCCACGGATATGTGAACTGCGAAAGATAGTCCTTCGCGAGTGTGTGGTCGAGATCATAAAGATCTTTTATTGTATACATTAAAGTCTCTCCTTGCTTTCGATATCGAGGAAGTATTTGTAAGCGCCTACTGTAAGCTCGTCGCAGGCAGCCTCGTCACACGCGATGATAGCGCCGTTGTGCATCTGCAAAGCGGAGCAGGTCCACTTGTGGCTGACGCTTCCCTCTACTGTCTCGGCGAGAGCCTTTGCCTTGTTGTGACCGTTGATAAGGATAAGAACTTCCTTGGAATCTGTTACTGTGCCTACGCCTACCGAAAGAGCCTGAGCGGGTACAGCCTCGGGATCGTTGCCGAAGAAACGTGAGTTTACGATCCTTGTGTCGGTTGTGAGGTCTCTTAAGCCTGTGCGTGAAGCAAGGCTTGTGAACGGCTCGTTGAAAGCGATGTGACCGTCAACACCGATACCGCCCATAAAGAGGTCGATTCCGCCGTAGGAAGCGATCTTCTCCTCATATGCCGCGCACTCAGCCTCGGGATCGTCTGTCATACCGTTGAGGATATTGATGTTCTCGGGCTTCATATCAACGAGGTGATCAAAGAAATTGT
>JBGULZ010000167.1:0-3006 GCA_045116595.1 Ruminococcus sp.
TGACCCGCGCGGCTTTGTTTATCTTCCGATAAAACATAAATAATATGCCGGTTTGTGTTGCAAACCGCTATAAAAAGCATTATACTATAATATAAACTATTATACAGACAAATTATTGTGATATAACGGGAAATGCGTGAGGGATATGGACAGTCGTCAGATACAATACGACCCGCTCGAAGAAGCGATCAAAGCGGGCTTGCTGAAAAACGCGAAGTACGACAGGGTGATCGACCTGAATCTTATAACGGTGACGGTCGGCTATCCCGAAAGCGTCTGAGCCGACAGCCATAATAAATATTGAAAAACTCCCCGAAAGCCGCAAAGTAAAGCGGTTTCGGGGAGTTTTGTTTATGGTATTGCCCGCGGGGGTTTACGCCCAAGTTATATTTAATTTCTTGGCGTTTTTATCCTTCCGAATACTCCAGCAAATCGCCCGGCTGGCAGCGCAGCGCCTCGCATATTGCTATCAGGGTGGAAAATCGAATGGCGCTTATGTGTCCGTTTTTAAGCTTGCTGAGGTTTACATTGGATATCCCGACCTGCTCGGACAGCTCGTTCAAGCTTATCTTCCGGTCAGCCATAACGCGGTCGAGTCTTACTATTATTTTTCCCATAACTCACCTCAGACAGTTTCGTCGTGCTCTTTTTGGAGCTCGGCGCCGTATTTGAATATTATCGTCAGCACAAAGATCACCAGCACAAAAACTACGGATAGGATCAGTCCGGTGCTGCCGTCATTCCCAAGAACATTGTTTTTAACAGCGCCTACGGCGTGATAGACAGCCATGCAGGGGATAAGCGCGATCGCAAAGGCGCGCATTTTGTTGACTACTCCGTCGCTGAAGGGAGTGTCGCAGACCATAAACTGCTTCATCAGCGATCTGAAGAAGTACAGCGCAACTATGATCGCCGCAATAGCCGCCATTTGGCAGATGATCCACACCAGCGCGGTGTTGAGGTCATAGTGCTTGCTCTGAGCGCTGCTGTTTAGTTCAAGGATACCGTTTTGGTTTTTGACATCATAGCTGTCGTCGCCGAGATCGCCGATATACAGCTTTGAGCCGCCCATATTTACATAGAACGCGTCGCCGTCCATACCAAAGTAATTTGTGTCGACAAAGACCTCGGTGCTCGATTCGCAGTCGACCTTGACGCTGTCCTTAGGAACGACCGCCGCGATAACGCCGCCGACAAGCAGGAATCCCTCCGCCACCAGCATACATACGATAGCGATCATCGTGAGTATCTTAGCGACTTTTCCGAATGTATTGATTTTTCTTTTTATCTTGTTTTCCATAGTTGATTGCCTCCGAAAAATTAAATATTTAACGTTAATCGTTAAATTGATTATAGCACATTATTTTCATTTGTCAATACTTTTTTTATGATAAACGATAAATTATTTACGTCTTAATAGGATTTATCACAAAAAAACAGGCAATCTCGAACAAGACTGCCTGTGATAGAAAAGTTTATTATAAATCAAGATTTACCTGCGATATTATTGATCGCGTTAACGTAATCAAGCGGATGGTTGATTGAAAAATCCCCGTGAAACATCCCGGGCAGTTGGGTCAAAGAGCTGACGTCAGCGGTTTCTCCGATCAATGCCGCGGATCGTTTTAAGATACGGTTTTCTTTTTCTCCGTAATAGATATGAATTTCAGCGTTACTATTCTTTACGGATTCGTTGAGCCGGTAGGAGGTACTCGCTTTGAGATAGGCGATCATATCATCTTTTTGTATGGCGGCGGTATCGCGGTAATAATCATCGAACAATTCCGCTTTCAGCCTTAACTGACGGAATTGCAATTTAGCAAACCACCGCTGCTTAATGAGCGGATAACTTAAATGAAGAGCGGGAGAAATCAAGGCGTTTATGATCTTTGAGGGAATCATCGCCGCGCTCTCAATGACAGCATACCGGCAAATATCCGCTTGCCGCGACAGGATTTCCAGTAATATCTGTCCGCCGAGGGAAAGACCGCACAGCATAAAAACAGAACCGTTCAGATTTTCGTTGATGAAAGAAATAATATCCCGGGCATTGCTTTCGACCGTTGAAAAATGCTTATCACTTCCGGCGTGTCCGTCCAAAACCGGCACAATGATATGGTATTTATTCTTCAGCATTTCGGCTTCTTCACGGTAATTCCACCAAGACAAGCCTCCGCCGTGAAGAAGGATGATCGTCCTCGCGTTTGCGCTTCCGTATTCTTTGTATTTCATAAAGCACCCACATATCCCGAACAAGACTTTATACCGCGTCTTAAACCAGCGTTTCCGCGAACGCAGTGCTTTCCTTGATATAATCGTTCTCTTTTGTCCTGATAGAGACTTGTCCCGCGGAAGGTCTGCCCAGAAGCTCGTCCATTGCTTTGATTTTTGCCTTGTAATCACGTTTAGCTCCCATATGCGTCACCACATAGTACACTTCGGAGGGCATAATGCTGCTGTATTTTTTGATCAGAGCCCTTCCTATGGCGCATGGACCTTCGACCCATACAGGCATACCTATTATCACGCGTTCATATTCTTTTAGGTCGACCTCACCCTTGATAGATACTTTGGATATTGTATTATTTACGGTCGCGAAGCAAGCTCCGATATATCCCCAAAACCCGCTTCTGTCTTTACTGTCCGTGTATTCAGCCACGTCCGCGCCGATGATTTTGGCAATGTTTTCCGTAACTTCTTTAGTTTTATTCGTTCTTGTGTAGTACAAACATAGTGTTTTCATTTTGATCTCCTCCTTCTATTCAATGATTTCCTCAAGAACCTGAACGGCAAACGCTACCATATCTCTGCAGGTGGTGGTGAATAATTCGTGCTTTATTGCGTATTCTACTCCTTCCTGCGTGGCAATATCACAGCCGAGTATCTCGTTGCAGATATATGTTCCGTTAAGTTCCTTAAAGCGATCCAGAAAACGGGTCGTCATCTGATTGGTTTTGTTTCGACTGTCGAGATCGTCTTTATCGGCTTGACCGTACATCATTCCGA
>JBGULZ010000168.1:0-8005 GCA_045116595.1 Ruminococcus sp.
CTCATTTGCTACTTCATCGACACCTTTGACGACGATAATCTTTTTGTCAAGCGCGCAATCTCGCAGATACATACTCGGCGTCCGGTATGAAGAGTACGCCTTTTCTTCGATAATTTCTCTCTGCTCCGGCGTGACTCTCGTTGAAATGATTTCGGTTTTCGGTTGTTTTTTCAAAATATTTTCCTCCATAGTTTTTCAAAATAGGGGCGCGGGCCTAGCTCGCATCCGCCTTTGCGGCCGCCCGAAAGAGGGCGGTCGTAATACAAAGGCGAAACTGGCAATAAAGCAGGAATTATTTTCTGTTTTGTTGAGTGGGTATACTGTATTTTGGGGCAACAGGGGCAACACGAAACCTCAGCACAGTGTTCATCAGCTTTTCTGAAATAAATCGGAGCGACAAATATGCAACATGCTGCACATTTGTCACCCCGACAGAAAAAGGAAAAATCCAGTGCTTACGGCGGTTTTGAAACTCTGTCACCCGCGTCACCCGGTTATTAACACAACTCCGCGACCGCGTCAGCCTTCTCTTTGATTAAGCAAATGAAACGTAGCGTTTTGTCGCCTATGCGGATAGACTTTGTGTTTTTACCTTTGTCGCAAACGGTCAAGCCTTCTTCGGCGAGCGCTTTGATCAATCCGTTTTTGGAAATCGAAAACGCTTCTTCTTGCTCACCGCATAACCGCTTGACTTGCTTGTGCGCGATATCGGCGTTGAGATAGAAATATTCATCATCCTGATAACCGACATAGTTTACAGGCTTAAACTCAACCGGATTATTTTTATCCAGCAAAACAGCCTGTCCGCTTTCGATGAGCGAATAGAGCTTCCGGATAAACTTGTGCGTCGGCTTGTCCTGATCGATATTCACACTCTGCTTTTTCGCAAGTTCATACAGGCAATCACGGCATTGGATAAAAGTTGAGCGAAAGTTTTCTTTGGAAATGATTTCATAGTCCAACAGAAAGAATAAAAAGAATTCCATACCGATCATCAGCCATGCGTAGATCTCGGGCACTCTGCCGTGACAGCAGATTCCTGAATTGATAAACTCCTGACGATAATTCTGAAAGCTTTTCTTCAACTGATTGACAAATGACCGCTCTGTATCTTTATCTTTCAAAAGCCGCTTCTTTATCCATTCCGTGTATGCCAGCATACAACTGCGGAGTGTGCCTTTCTCTGCTTCGCGCTGAAATTTGGAAAGGTTATTCAGATCGATCATTCCATCACGCAGCTCCAAGCAAAAATACCTTGCCGTACCGCTTTCGCCGATATCTGGAACCTGCTCGGCGGTGATGATGGCGTTGCCCTGCGGCGGTCGAGACTCCATCGGAGTAGAATCGGATTTCAATCTTCCTCTGCCGATGCGGTCGCCGTAGCCGCGCATGATCAGCTGCGCGGTTTCGGTCAGCTTGTTGGCTTCTTTCCTGCCGCTTGGGTGAAAATCATCGATGCAGGTTAGCACGTCCTTCAATGAAAAGGCGTTGTACATAATACTGTTTGCGGTATCCCGAAATGACAATGGCAAATCCGAACTGTTGAACCTGCCGAAAAACGAAAGAAACAACGCCGCCAGTGTACTCTTGCGTGTTCCTGTTCTGCCGAGCAAACAGAGAACGAATTTCGGCTCGCAATTTGCCTGATGAAGAAACTCATTCAGCGGAGTTAGAAAAGTGAAAGCCAACAACGGCAATGTGATTTCATCAGGAGCAAACGGAAAATAGCTCGTCATAAAATATGCGCTTGACAAATCTGAAACTGTCCAACCATCGGCTTTTTCATATCGGCTGAGTTTTCCTCTCAGACTGACATCATGCTTACCGTCATTCGGCAGCAGGTATTCCCAATGGTTGTCTATCAGCTTCCAGCCGGTTACGTGAAAGGTTTGTATTCTCTCCGCATTCTCTGCCGTTTGCTGAATGGCGTGACGGACGTATTCCTTAACGTTTCTCTCCGGTTCGAGAACACAGTCCGCGCCCCAGCGTTCTATCAACCAATTGAAGGTTCCGAGTTCCGCGCCTGTCACGTCAATCTCCGGCAGCACTCTGCCGCTTGAATGAACACCTCCCAAACGAAGCACCGTCTTTACTTCCGCGCCGTCGTCAACGCTAACCTCGCTGACAATGTACGGCAGAAAGTTACAGAGCTTCTTGGTTGTGATTCCGCTTTTGCCGGTTATCTCTTTGTAGAGACAGCCGTTGATGATTTTGTACGGTGGCGGATACCGTACAAGGTCATTTGATTTGTTGCCGTCTGAAACGGCGTATGGATTTTCTTTCATTTTCTATATACCTCCGAATTCAATTTGGAGACAACAGCTCTCGCCACACTGTTCCCTACACTTGAATTGTGGAAGAAAAAGCAGTATACTTATATTTATTACGGACAAATTAAAACCTTCAACAGACAAATTAATTCGGGAGATAATAATGTTTGATATAATTTCCTTTTTCGTTGGTGATAAGAGCATTGAAATCAACGGCACCGCTTTTCCTCTCGGTGAACTAACCACGCAAACCCTGAACATTACAAAGACAGAATTCAGCGAAATGTATCACTTGGCTGAGTCAGCTTTTGAAACGATATATAAAAACAAAACTCCTCCGTCAAAGGAGGAGTGGAACGATTGCAATAACAAGTTTATCAAGCTCGAGCGTATGATGTTCCGCTACCGTCTGCTTGCATTGATAAAAGACAATCGTCAGGTTTTGTATGAGACTCAAAGCTATGTTTCTCAGCTGTCTATACTTGATGACAACGAGAAGTACGAGATGTGTGAGAGTGAAGAAGCTTTGCGGAAAATGACTTTGGAATACAGCGAGTATGTCGACGAATGGGCTGAAAATTCTTTTCAACGCGATACGGATGATACGGAAGTTAAGGATATTCCACGCGAGCTTCTGATTTTTCCCGGCGATGTTCAGGAAAAGTGGGATTTCTATTGCAATTACTGCTCGAAATATCTTCACGTCCTTTATGATATTGCTTGGTTCGGAAATACGATACACAATTTTATTGATCATTATCTGTCAGACCTTAAAACATTGAACAGCGATAATTACGCCGCCGCGCTCTATGATTTTTTATACGGTGAAATGGCGGATAAGCTGGTTGCCAATCCTGTTCAGGGGAGCGGTTTATACTCACGCACTGACCCCATACTGATTGAATATATTCCGAGAGAAACTATCAAAGGCAGAGGAAAATACAAGATTTATACCTCCTATCAGGTCAAGCGTTTGCAGACGTTATTGAAAACGGATTTTTACTATGCCTTGGAAGCGGGATATATCATCCGCAAATGTGAATACTGCGGGAGGTGCTTTCTGTTGAAAAAAGCCTACCATACAAAGTATTGTGACAATCCCGCGCCCGACAATCCGAAATACACCTGCGCTCAACTCGGTTACCGCAAGCGCGGTATTAAGGAAACTGTTCCCGACAATCCAAAGGCTCAGTCGCTGAAACGCTGTCTGACAAGGATCGAGAAAGACTGCAGCAGGAACGCTATTACCGCAGAAGAAAAGGAATTGTTGAGCAACACGGCAAGAGATATGTATCACAGGGCGACAAGGGCGTCCGGAATAACTAACGAAGAATTTGAAACCTCACTCGCTTCCGAGAATTTATATCCAAAATGCGGCGTAAAACGCAAAACAAAACGCCGCGGCAGACCGAAAAGTACTGATTAAGGGACAATGGTCGGTTTATAATGGATAGTGAGGGGGTGATCGTATGACCGGTGAAGCACTTTTTTTGAAATATGAAGGATTGATTGCTTCTATTGCTAAAAAGGTTGCCAAGAGCTTTCACTGCGTAAAATATGACGAATACGGTTTGACCGAATACTCGAAGCAGTTATTGGATGATTTGAAAAGCGAGGGCACAGTTGAGCTTCTCCGCCTAATCCAATCAAAAGAATACGACAAAAACAAGGGTGAATTCTCCACATATATCTATCCTCACGTCAAGGGTGTCATGCGGCGATACCTTGAAAAGAATATGGGTGTGATGTCCGTCAGCAAAAACGCTATGGATTTGATCCGCAAGATCCAGCAAGATTATTCACTTGGTAAACCGGCGGAAGAAATAGCCGAAGCATATAACGTCCCAATCGAAGCCGTCTATCGATACGCGAATTACAATACGCATTTCTTCTCTGTCAATGACGCTTTCCCTGACGAACACGCGGAAAGCCCATACGAACACTTGACCACAAAGGATAACCATCCGGCTGATAAGATCGTCAATAAAAAGATTTGTATCGAGCTTTTGAAGGAGCTGTTTGATTCGCTTTCTGAGAAGGATAGAGCTATCCTCGGTCACGCGTTCGGTGTATTCGGCTACGAAAAGAAAACACTCGACGAGATCGCTTGTGAAGAGATGATGAAACCCGACGGTGTAGGGAAAGCCAAAAAAGCTGCTTTGAAACGGCTGAAAAAGAAGTATCCTGACAGCAAATTAAAACTCTGGCAGGATATTTATAAGGCTGTAATGGGTATAAAATAAATAAAGGCTATGGTGAACGTTGTGTTCGTTACCATAGCCTTTATTTGCGCCCATACGCCGCGACAAATCGCCTGTGTGGGTTTTGTTCTGTTTTATCGGGTAACGACTACGGGCATTTCCTTCGCGCGGCACAGGGCGAAACCGAATGCTATTTTCTTAAACTTTTTATTAAGCTTATTCTGTAGTATAATAAAATTAAACCATTACATTTGGAGGAAGATTATGGACTATATAGAGTTGAATAATAGGCATCAAGCAAAAATGCGCGGAATTATTTCATTGGATTCTGAAACAGAATTTGAATGGGTAAACAAAAACTTAGATGAATAAATTACAGCTCTATGATTCTTGCTCCGGCATATTTGCAGCCGAAGCCGATCGAGGTCGGTCGATAATAACTGCGTGTGAAACAACTTGAACAAACAATTCATTGACAAAACGACGGGAACATCGTATAATACAATTGTTAAGACAAAGACGTTTTGGTTTCAGAACGTCTTTGTCTTTTTTGTTTTTAAATTGGTATTCCCGTTCGATCACACTATCAGGAGGAATGAATATGGCAGCATTTGAAAAAATACAATCCGGTATCCCGATGATGGACGAGGCGCTGCAGCACATCCGCCTCGGAGACAATGTCGTCTGGCAGGTACCTTCGCTCGACGAGTTCCGCACTGTCGCGGAGAAGTTCGCCGACCGGGCGATCAAGGACGGCAGGAACCTCATCTACATCCGCTTTGCGGAGCACGAGCCGATCCTCACCCCGCGCAAGGGACTGAAGATCGAGCATGTCGAGCTGTCCCATCGCTTCGAGACGTTCACCGTGAACATCCATAACCTGATCGAGCGCGAGGGCTATGACGCGTTCTATGTATTCGACTGCCTGTCGGAGCTTGAGCAGGCGTGGTCGACCGACCTGATGATGGGCAACTTCTTCCACCTGACCTGCCCCTTTCTGTTCATCCTCGACACCGTCGCATACTTCCCTCTGATACGCGGACGCCATGCCTTTGACGCGATCGCGACCATCCGCGACACGACTCAGCTGTTCCTAGATGTGTACAAGGATGATAAGGACGTATATGTCCGTCCGATGAAAGTGTGGAACCGCTACTCGCAGACGATGTTCCAACCCTACAAACTCAACTGCGCGGACAACAGCTTCACGGTGCTTAAGGACGGCACCGAGGTCAGTCATTTCTACAGTGTGATGAACCGCGAAGCGAGTCAGGCGCAGGATCAGAACGTCGACAGTTGGGAACGCTTCTTCTCGCGCACTAAGCTATTGCACCAAAGCGGCGTCGACGTCGCAGAGGCTTGCTCCAAGATCTGCAACATCATGCTGACGCGTGACAAAAAAATGCGCCGGCTCATCAAGGCGAATTTCAAGCCCGAGGATTACTTTGAGGTACACTCCCGCATGGTCGGCACCGGCATGATCGGCGGCAAGGCGTGCGGAATGCTGCTCTCGCGCAAAATCGTCGAAAATCACCGTCCGGATATCTTTGAACGCTTCGAGCCGCACGACTCTTACTACATAGGCTCGGACGTTTTCTATGCCTATATTGTTGACAACGGATTCTGGGATCTGCGCATTAAGCAGAGGACAGAGGAGGGCTACTTCACACTGGCAAAAGAATTCGAGCAGAAGATCATGGAGGGCAAGTTCCCCGCAAAGATCGAGGCGGAGTTCCGCCGCATACTCGACTACTACGGCAACGACCCGGTCATCGTCCGATCAAGTTCCATCCTCGAGGACGGCTTCGGCAATGCCTTCGCAGGCAAGTATGAATCCGTCTTCTGCGGCAATCAGGGCGAGCCGGAAGAACGCCTGCAAAAATTCGAAGAAGCGGTCAGGATCGTCTACGCCAGCACTATGAGTATGTCAGCGCTGGATTACAGGAAACGCCGAGGACTGGATAAGCGCGACGAGCAGATGTCGATCTTGGTACAGCGCGTATCGGGTTCGCGGTATGAGGGATTTTTTATGCCTTGCACGGCTGGCGTGGGATACTCGGAAAGTCCCTACCGCATGGATTCGGAAAAACCGAAAAACGGTATGCTGAGGCTTGTCATGGGTCTCGGTACAGCGGCAGTAGACAGAAGAACAGGATCCTATCCGCGGCTGGTGTCCCTAGACAACCCGATGAAGATGCTCAGCACAGACGACAACGACCGACAGCAGTTCTCACAGCGCATCGTGGACGCGATCAGCGCAGAAACAAATGATGTCGAAGGCTTCGACTCGATGAAGATCGGAAACTCCGTTCCACGCTATCTGAGAAACATGATCTACTCGCACAACTATGAGACCGAAAGATTTCTCAGGGAACGCGGCGACTTGCGCGATGTATTGTTCATAACCTGCGATGGGCTTACGAAGAACGAACAGCTCATGGCGGATATGCGCGACATACTCGGGCTGATCCAGAGCCACTACGAATATCCGGTCGATACGGAATACACAATCAACTTTGCACCCGACGGGAGTTATGTTATTGACCTGCTCCAATGCCGACCCCTGCAATTGACCGCCGAAGGCGACAAGATCACTGTACCCGATGAGATCGACAAAAAAGACATCCTGCTCGAAACAAAGGGTGTATCTATGGGCTTCTCCCGTGAGCTGTCTCTCGACGGCGTGGTGTATATCGACCCGATCGCATACTACCAAATGCCGTATCGAAGAAAGTACGAGATCAAGGACGCGCTCGCCAAGGTAAACTGGCACTATCGCAATCAGCACAAGAACTTATTATTGCTGACGCCGGGTCGTATCTGCACCTCGTCTCCGGAGCTGGGCGTGCCGTCGGGCTTCTCGGATATCAGCGAATTCTCCGTGATTGCGGAAGTGTCCGAATCAAAAGCCGGTTACATCCCCGAGTTGAGCTACGGCAGTCATATCTTCCAAGACCTTGTGGAAGCGGGCATTCTGTATACCGCGGTATTCGAAAAAGAGAGTACCGTCGCCTACGATCCCGCATTACTAAAGCATTTCAAAGATAAGACGGAAGAACTGACGACACTCGCCGAGGATATCAGGGACGTCTTTCGCGTCTATGAACCGTCGGATGACTCCCTGACACTTTACTACGACATGGGCAATGAACATCTGTTGGTATGCAAAACAACTTGACAATAAACAATACGCCTCCGTTTGGAATCAATCCAAACGGAGGCTTTCTATATACTTTTCGACGCGCTATTATATATTGTTTTGAACGACAACAGCCGGACGAATGCCGCCCTGCTCGCTGCCATAACCTAAGCCGAAATCTACTAAATAGACTTCGCCTCTGTAAACTCTCAAAATTATACCTCCGTATTATGTATTCAGCGCGTACCTCTTGCAGATACGCGCTGTTTTCCTTTTATTGCATCCATATTAAACGAACCGTTTGTTGGTAATAGCAGATTTTACATAATTATCCTGTCGTAATTTGTTGTCGATAAAAAGAAATAATCAGAACGTGTCGAATCTCGCTCAACACC
>JBGULZ010000169.1:0-13218 GCA_045116595.1 Ruminococcus sp.
CGCGTAGAGGGCTTTATCAAGTGGAACGACGACGAGATGGCGGAATACTACGGCTCAATGGGCTTTGCGATGACGCTTGCCGACCTCAAATTCTGCCGCGATTATTTCAGAGATACCGAGCACCGTGACCCGAGCGTTACCGAGCTGCGCGTTATCGACACCTACTGGTCAGACCATTGCCGTCACACGACCTTCCTCACCAGACTCAGCGAGGTCGAGATCGAAAAGGCAGCCCTCGGCTCGGTCATCGAGGACGCGCTCAAGGAGTATTACGCCACACGCGACGAGGTCTACGGCAAGGATACCGACAGAATAGTCTCCCTTATGGATATGGCTCTTATGGGAATGAAATCCCTTAAGAAGAAGGGCATGATACCCGACCTTGACGAGAGCGACGAGATCAACGCCTGCTCTATCGAGGTCCCCGTCACCATCGACGGCAAAACAGAAAAATGGCTCGTTCAGTTCAAGAACGAAACTCATAACCACCCCACCGAGATCGAACCCTTCGGCGGCGCGGCTACCTGCCTGGGCGGAGCTATCCGCGACCCGCTGTCCGGCAGAGCGTATGTTTATCAGGCTATGCGCGTGACCGGTTCGGGCGACCCGACTATCCCCTTTAAGGACACAATGCACGGCAAGCTCCCCTCGCGCAAGATCACCACAGGCGCTGCCAACGGCTACAGCTCCTACGGCAACCAGATCGGACTCGCGACGGGTCAGGTAGTAGAGCTTTACGATCAGGGCTATGTAGCAAAGCGTATGGAGATCGGCGCGGTTATCGGCGCTTCTCCCAAGGAGAACGTTATCCGCGAGGTCCCCGCTCCCGATGATGTCATCGTGCTCCTCGGCGGACGTACGGGACGCGACGGCTGCGGCGGCGCGACAGGTTCATCAAAGGCGCATACCGAAAGCTCGATCGAGACCTGCGGAGCCGAGGTACAAAAGGGTAATCCACCCACGGAGCGCAAGATCCAGCGCCTGTTCCGCAACGGCAATGTAGCAAAGCTCATCAAGCGCTGTAACGACTTCGGCGCGGGCGGCGTGTGCGTAGCTATCGGCGAGCTTGCCGACGGCTTGACGGTCGATCTTGACAAGGTAACAAAGAAGTATGACGGACTTGACGGCACAGAGCTCGCTATCTCCGAAAGTCAGGAGAGAATGGCGGTAGTGCTCGACAAGAACGATGTTGAAAAATTCATAAAATACGCCGAGACAGAAAACCTCGAGGCAACCGCGGTCGCGGTCGTGACCGAGAGCCCGAGGCTCACAATGAACTGGCGCGGCGATAAGATAGTTGATCTCAGCCGCGAGTTCCTAAACACAAACGGCGTGACCCAGGAGGCAAAGGCGTTCATCACCGCCCCCAAGGCGGAGGACTGCTACCGCGAAGCCTGCCCCGAAAAGCTAAAGGATATGCCGTTTGAGGAGGCTATTGGCGAGAATATGGCAAGGTTAGAGGTCTGCTCGCAGATCGGACTGTCCGAGCGCTTTGACGCGTCCATCGGCGCGGCTACGGTAATTATGCCCTTCGGCGGCAAGACCCAGCTCACGCCCCAGGAGGCTATGGCGGCAAAGATCCCGCTTGAGCAGGGAGAGACCGACGACGCCACCGCGATGAGCTACGGCTTTATCCCCGGTGTTTCGCGCTGGAGCCCGTTCCACGGCTCGGCTTACGCAGTTGTTGAGTCAACCTCAAAGCTGCTCGCTATCGGCGCCGATCCGCTGACGGCAAGGCTCACCTTCCAGGAGTATTTTGAAAGATTAAAGGACGTTCCCTCGCGCTGGGGCAAGCCCGCGGCGGCTCTGCTCGGCGCTATGCAGGCTCAGTTAAAGCTCGGTTTGCCCTCTATCGGCGGCAAGGACAGTATGTCCGGCTCGTTTGAGGATATCGACGTTCCACCGACACTCGTAAGCTTCGCGGTCGCTATGACAAAGGCGAGCAAGACGATCTCGTCCGAATTCAAAAAGGCGGGCTCAAAGGTAATCTACGTTCCCGTCCCCGAAAATAAAGAGACATTAATGCCCGAGTGGGACAAGCTCGTCGCGATGTACAAGGCGGTTTACGCACTTATGCAGGACGGCAAGGTGCTCTCAGCTTCGGTAGTCAAAGAGGGCGGCGCTGCCGCGTGCGTATGCAAGGCGGCGTTCGGCAACGGCTTCGGCTTCAAATTCACTAAAGAGCTCACAAATCAGGAGCTTTTCGCTCCGCTTTCGGGCTCGCTCGTGCTCGAGCTCGCCGACGGCGCACAGCTTGACGGCAGCGTATTGAGCTATGACCTCGGTACAGTTACAGATGATAAAAAGATAACGATGGGCGGCAAGTCCGTTGCTCTTGATACTATCCTTGAAAAGTGGACTGCTCCGCTCGAAAAGGTATTCCCGATGCAGGCTGACTGCCCCGAGATAGAAGTAAACGCCGGTCTTTACACCGAGCGCAACACTTCTTCACCCGCGATAAAGGCCGCAAAGCCAAAGGTGTTCATCCCCGTATTCCCCGGCACGAACTGCGAGGTCGACACAGCCCGCGCGTTTGAAAAGGCAGGCGCTGTTCCCGAGCTTTTGATCGTCAAGAACCTCACCCAGAGCGGCATTGAGGAAACCATCGACAGAATGGAAAAGCTCATCAAAGAGTCGCAGATGATAATGCTCCCGGGCGGCTTCTCGGGCGGTGACGAGCCCGACGGTTCGGGTAAATTCATCGCGACCACCTTCCGCAACCCGAGGATAAAGGAAGCGGTCAACGACCTGCTCAAAAACCGCGACGGCCTTATGCTCGGTATCTGCAACGGCTTCCAGGCGCTTATCAAGCTCGGACTCGTTCCCTACGGCGAGATCAGAGAATTAAAGCCCACCGACCCGACGCTGACCTTCAACACTGTCGGCAGACATATCTCGCATATGGCGTACACCAGAGTCACCTCGGTCAAATCCCCGTGGTTCTCGGGCGTTAACGCGGGCGATGTTTTCGCGGTTCCCGTATCGCACGGCGAGGGAAGATTTATGGCTGATTTAGAGACCGTTAAGCAGCTTGCCGAAAACGGCCAGATCGCTACCCAGTACGTTGACCTCTGCGGCAACCCGAGCAGCGATATCGCCTACAACATCAACGGCTCTGTCTGCGCGATCGAGGGTATCACCTCTCCCGACGGCAGGATCTTGGGCAAGATGGGTCACAGCGAGCGTAAGGGCGAAAACCTCTACAAAAACGTTCCGTTCGAAAAGGATCAGAAAATCTTTGAAAGCGGCGTAGCATATTTTAAGTAATAGGAAATAATCACGGCTGCCGGCTGAGTTCGGCGGCCGTATTTCTTTTAAAACAATGCCACGATTATTAACAAAATCTGTAAGCCGCGGTTGGTTGAAAGTCGCTTTACTACGTGATATAATGTGAATGAAAAATATGAAACGGTATGATTTCTCATACCAAACGGGAGGCGGTCGATGTGATCGACGCGAATATTAGATATCTCAGAAAGACAGAAGCTGTCAGCCAAGAGGAATTTGCCGAACGCTTCGGCGTGTCGCGGCAGAGCGTTTCAAAGTGGGAGAGCGGAGAGAGCACGCCCGATATTTTAAAATGCCGTGAGATTGCGGAATATTACGATATTTCGCTCGATATGCTCGTCAGCGCTCCTCTTGCCGAGCAGAACGCCACGCTCAACACCTCCGAGGGCAGATACATCTTCGGGATGGTCAAGGTCGGCGACCGCGGACAGATCGTTATTCCCAAGCACGCGCGAGAGGTCTTTGATATCAAGGCAGGCGACCGCGTGATGGTTATGGGCGACACCGCAAAGGGCGGCATTGCCCTTGCCAAGGTCTCCATCGGCAAATTGTTCGGAAAGGAATGAGATAATATGGAAGCAGTCAAAACGTTTGAACTGACTAAAAAATACAAGGAAAAAACCGCCGTGAACAAGCTTGACCTCACGGTGCACAAGGGCGAGCTTTACGCGCTTTTGGGAGTGAACGGCGCGGGTAAATCAACCACGATAAAAATGCTGAGCTGCCTTACTCAGCCCACCTCAGGCGACGCCGAGCTTATGGGATACAGCGTTGTTAAAGAATCAACAAAGGTCAAGTCGCTGATCAACGTATCTCCTCAGGAGACGGCGGTCGCCGCCAAGCTGAGCGTGCGTGAAAACCTTGAGTTCATAGCCCGTATTTACGGCTCAAACAAAAAAGAGGCTAAGGAAAAAGCGCAGAACACAATAGAAAAATTCAATATGGACGAGATCGCCAAAAGCAAAGCCGCCACGCTCTCGGGCGGCTGGCAGCGCAGACTGAGCATTGCAATGGCGCTCATCACCGAGCCGGAGATACTCTTTTTAGACGAGCCTACGCTTGGGCTTGACGTTCTTGCGCGCCGCGAGCTATGGCGTCTCATCGAAAAGCTGAAGGGCAAAATGACCATCATTCTGACAACGCATTATCTTGAGGAGGCGGAGAGCCTGTCCGACCGTATCGGCATAATGTCGCGCGGTGTATTGCTCGCGGAAGGCACTGCCGCCGAATTGAAGGAAAGGGCAGGCACGGACGACTTTGAGGAAGCGTTCATCAGAATCACAGAGGAGGCGACAAAATGAGGACACTGACATTTGCCTCGCGCAATACAAAGGAGATCACCAGGGATATTCTGACGCTGATATTCGGCATCGCTTTCCCGATCGTTTTGCTGCTGCTTTTGTCGGCGATCAACAAGGGCATACCCGAGGGCCACGGCCCGGATATATTTGTGATCTCAAAGCTCGCGCCGGGTATCACCGTGTTCGGACTGAGCTTTTTGTCGCTGTTTTCGTCGATGCTCATCGCGAAGGACAGAACCACCAGCTTTGTGCTCAGACTGTTCACCTCGCCGCTGAAACCCTCGGAATTCATTCTGGGCTACACGCTGCCGCTTATCCCGATGGCGCTGATACAGACAGCCGTCTGCTATTTGTGCGCGCTATTCCTCGGACTTCCGTTCAGCGTGAATCTGATCGTTGCGGTTCTTGTGAATTTGCCGATCGCGATCGTGTTCATTTCTTTGGGGCTGCTGTTCGGCTCGATTTTGAACGAAAAGGCGGTCGGCGGAATCTGCGGCGCTCTGCTCACAAATTTGAGCGCGTGGTTCTCAAACATATGGTTTGATACCGCGATGGTAGGCGGCGCGTTCAAGGCAGTCGCGGACATACTTCCGTTTTCTCACGCGGTCAACGCGGCAAGGGCGGCGGTCGCGGGCGACTTTGCCGCGATATTCCCCGACCTTTGTTGGGTGATCGGCTACGCAGTAGTGCTTTTGGCAGCTGCCGTAACGGTTTTCGCTATGAAACTGAAAAAGAATTGACAATAGTATAAAACACCGCCGCAGAGAGATAACCTCTCGCGGCGGTTCGTTATTATATGTTCATAAATGCTTTGAGCGCTTCGAGCCTGCTCTCGGCGGTTTTTCTGCCTATCTCATATGCCTTTTTCATAACCTCCGGATCGTGCTCTATCCTGCCTATCGGGAGCTTTTCTTCCGGGCAGATGATAAACGCGTTGCCCGAACGCTCCTCCTCAAACACCCTGTCGCGGGTGCGGTTATACATAATGTGTCTGCGCTTGATCGCCTCATATGTCTTTGGGAATTTTCTAAGCGAGAGTTTCATCAGCGGAAGCATAGACGCCTTTTCTTTTGTATAATCCCTCGGTTGGGTGAGGACGACAACGTTCTTTTCGCAGCCGTTTTTCATCATAAACTCAAGCGGTATCGAGTCCGTTATCCCGCCGTCGATATAGTGCCTGCCCTCTATCAAAACGGGTCTTGAGACCAGCGGCATAGAAGCCGAGGCGCGTATCCACCTAAAGCACAGATCGTCAGCTTTTTCGAGCAGGGTATATACGGGCTCGCCCGTTTCGGCGTCGGTGCATACGGCGTAGAATTTTACGGGGTCATTATCGTATGTTTCCTTATCAAACACGTCAAGCTTGTTCGGGATAGTGTCGTAGCAAAACTCGGCGCCGAACATATCGCCTGTTTTTATAAGCGAGCTCACCGAGCAAAAGCGCTTGTCGTCGGCGTAGCGCATATTGTAGCGGATGACTCTGCCGGGCTGCTTTGACTTGTAGTTGCAGCCGAACGCCGCGCCTGCGGACACCCCGGCGATAGAGTCGAATCCAATATCGTGTTCCATCAGGACGTCGATCACTCCCGCGGAAAACAGTCCGCGCATAGCTCCGCCCTCAAGTACAAGACCGTAATTCATATTTTTACCTCAGACTAAGAATATTTCTTACAAATAATAGCATAAATATACAGTGATGTAAATACATAAAATTGAGTATGTGCCGTTAAAATATACCAACACTAATTATTGCGTATTTTTCTTTTTTGGTTTATGCTACAAATATTTATTCGTTTGCTTGACACCTCTATTATTATGCATTATAATACATCATTGGTTGTGTAAAATACAACCGATAACTTTTTATAAAAGGGGTAACAATTATGGCATTTTGTAAAAATTGCGGAAATCAGCTTCCTGACGACGCTTCGTTCTGCGCGAACTGCGGTACTCCCGTAGATAACTCGCAACAGACTGAGACTCAGCAGACATATCAGCAGGCAGCTCCTCAGCAGGCGGCTCCTCAGCAGCCCGCACAGGCTCAGGTAATGGATCCCGACGCTCCGCTTCCCGGAGAAAAAGGACTCGCGTGGCTCGCGTATGTTCTTTGGGCGCCGGCGTTTCTCGTCCCTCTGTTTGTCAAGAAGGCTTCACCTTACTGCCAGTTCCATGTTAAGCAGGGCGCGACTCTATGGGCGGTTCATATCGCTTACTACATCGTGCAGTGCATAATCGGAGCTATTTTCGGCAGCATCATCGTTGCAAGCCGCTACAACAGCGGAGTGATCGCTTTTAACGCGATTTTATCCGTTCTTCTTTGGGCAGGCGACATCTTCCTTATCGTACTCGCGATAATGGGTATCGTCAACGCCGCAACAGGAAAGAAAAAAGAGCTTCCGCTTATCAGCAAGATCCCGTGGATCGCAATGCTTATCGATAAGATCTACGCGGCAATAAACAAGTAATTTATGCTAAAAAAACCTGCTCACGGCGAGCAGGTTTTTTGTTTGCCTGTTAATCAAGGATTATTTTCCACTGTTCATACAGCCGCTCTATTGAGTACGCGGCGTTCGCGGGGCTGGTAGACGGCAGCTTGACCGCTTCGATCTGAGTTTGCGGATAAATGTATTTCATATACATCTTGTGCGACAGCGCGCCGTTGCAGAAAATCTGCGTGACAAGGCTGTTGTTAAGTATCACGCTCAGATCGTTCGGAACGACATCCTTTACCGAGCTGTCGGATGAGCCTGTGATAGTGCAGGATCTGATCGAATCCCACAGCGCGAGGTCGTGGCTGAGGATAAGCTTTTTCTTTTCCTCAACGGTCGCGGGTAGTTCTTCGTCAAAAAGCAGCGCCAAAAGCCTCCAAAAACGGTTTTGCGGATGGCCGTAAAAAAACATAGCCTCGCGTGATTTTATTGAGGGAAAGCTGCCCAGGATCAGCTTTGCAGAATTGTCGCCATACAGCGGCGGGATGGGGTGGACTATCCTTTGTTCTTCCATTACCGTTTGTCCTTTTTGTCAAGAGCTTTGATGTAGGCAAAGGTCTTTTCCTCGCCCTCGTCGCGGAGCATCTCAAGCCAAGAGCACAGAAGCGCCTCGGTGTTGGGGTGCATCCTGTTTTTGCCCTTTATCCTGAGATAATATGTGTACGGGTGCTCGTCGGTATAGCTGCCCTTGTTGTATATCTTGCTCGCCGCGACGCGGTCGCAGAACATCTCTACAACATATATTACGGGCATTTCTACATTCTCTATGCTCCTCGTCTTGGGGTTGTAGTCGTTCCAGTACTCGTAATGATGACGGTTTCTGCCCTTGTGGTGCATCCACGCGACCGAGCAGCCGTATAGCTCGCGCTCCTTTTCGTTGGGACTGCGGTCGCCCTGATAAAACTTGGCTCCGGGGATGAACTCGGTCGGGCTGTATTTTGACAGATCGTGCCGCAAGCCCTGCCAAAGTATCCCTGCCTTTGCGCAGTGGGCGATGACCTGATGTCTGTGATTTGTAATTGTAATAAAATGTTTGATCGGATGTGCCATATAATCACCGATTTAATTTTACCATACTTTTTTAAATTTTTAAATATCCCTTGCCATTTTCCGAAAAAAATGATAGAATATATTGAAAAGGTTAAAAACTTGTAATGTTTAGTTCCTGCTAAGAATTAAAACTATTTAAATAAAAACCAGAGGTCAGATATGAAGAAACCCTTTGCGCTGATGGTGGCACTGTTCGGCGTTATCGTGTTGGCGGCAATGATCGTCTGCTCGGCGGCGGTACAATCCCCGAATCCGATAATGCCCGTAATCAACACCGCGGACTTGTTCTCAGCTAATTCCGCCAAACCCGCTACCGTTGACGAGGCTAAGCTTACAACTAAATATATAAGTATTCCGCAGGGTGAGTCGCGGATAATCACTGTTGATAAGGACTGCGAGGAATATGTGACTAACTGGAGAAGCTCAAACGGCTGGGTCATCAGCGTTGACAGCGGCGGCAGGGCTGACGCTAAAGCCGAGGGTACGGCTACGCTAACCGCGGAGCTGGCTACGGGGCAAAGCGCGGAGTTTGAGGTAACTGTCACAAAGGCAGAGCCGCAGGCTGAACCGAATAAATTCACCACCGCGATAACCGCTAACGAGGATATCCTTGAAAAGAATATGGAAGAGCTCGAGGATGAAGAGAGCGACGACGAGGAATTTTATGAAGAAGAAGCCGAAAGCTCCCAAAAGCTATATTCGATCAACGTCAACCGCGCTCAAAGCACGGTAACGGTCTATACTTATGACGATAAGGGCGATTACACCGTTCCCGTCAGGGCGATGCTCTGCTCCTGCGGTATGAAGAAATCGACTATCACGGGCGATTTTGAGATTTATTTCAAATCCGAGTGGCACGCGCTGTACAACAATGTTTACGGGCAGTATATCAGCGGTATCTCAGGCGATTTTCTGTTCCACAGCGTTCCGTATGCCGAAATGGGCAAAAAATCAACACTCGAGATCGAGGAATTCAACAAGCTTGGTCAGGAAGCGTCAATGGGCTGCGTCCGCCTCGCGGTTGAGGACACAAAATGGATATACGAAAACTGCCCGATCGGCACTCATGTCAAGATCTACGACAGTGATAAGCCGGAGCCCTTGGGCAGACCCGAGGCTATCCGCATAAACGCCAAGGGGCTTGGCTGGGATCCGACCGACAGGACAAACGGCAATCCCTACAACAGCAGCTTGCCGAAGATAACCGGAGCCGAGGATATGACGATCGAGGAAGATTCCGATTACTCGCCGGGTCAGGGCGTAAAAGCCGTTGACACCTGCGGCAGCGATATAACCGAAAAAATTGAGATAACCGGCAATGTAGTTACCTCGCGGCCGGGCAGGTACAAGGTGACCTATTCGGTAACAGACGCGCTTAACCGCAGTCAGTCGGTCAACGTTTGGATAACGGTGAAAAGAAGCAGTAAGGAATAAGTAATAAGTAAAAGAAATAAGCGGGTTGCTGACTACGGTCAACAGCCCGCTTTAATAATTTATAGATAATCGCAGTAAAATACTTTTGAATAAAACGCTTGACCCTCAGTTAGAGATACTTTTGAATCAAACAAAGCCCATATATCGCCGGCAATAATACGTAAGAAAAAAATAAAACATCCGACCCGCCGTTAGCGAAACTTTTGAATCAAACCAAACCCTTATATCGCAGGCAATAATACGTAAGGAATAAATAGAACTTCCGACCCGCCGTTAGCGAAACTTTTGTATCAATCCAAACCTTTAAAAAGGCGGACCGGATGCAACGTCACGTTGCAACCAAAAAAGACCGCTTGTCAGCGGTCTTTTTCGGATTTAGAAGTTTTGAAATTAACGTGAAAACGTGGGATTAGTGAAATTAAGAAAATGTGTGTGTTTGTTGGTTGATGATTATAAATTCAAAACTCTTCAATATACTTTCCAAAACTTTTTGTTCTGTCAACCGACCTCAGCGCAGCTTGTGTCACCAAAGCAGTTGAATCTGAACAGTTTGCTCTCGTCACGAACATTTTCGCAATAAACGCTTGCCTCAGCGATTCTGCCGCCTTCGATCAGCTTTGTAAGGCCGACAAGCTGGCAAAGCTTGCTTTTGAGGTTGAGTCTGTCGCCTTCGTTTGTTACGAGAAAAACGTTGCCCTCGCAGGTATCAAGCACGGCGAGGAACTCAGCAACATCAATGTTGTGCAGGTTAAGAATTGGTGTCATAATTAATTCCTCCTTATAATTTGATTAACTCTAAGGAGTTAACCGATATGTGCGCCATTTACCATTTGGCAATAATGATCATCATATCGACATTCAGTATTCAATTGTTACTCTGAGTAAGGCAAAAGAATTTGCCGATAGTCAAGCGGACTATTTACTTGACGACTATTATTATACTCCAAAAATCAAAAAAGTCAACAAAATCGACCACTTTGATTTGTCTGAAATGTCAAATGACGGTCAATAATGCACAAATAATTGCGCAACAAATTGTGCATACTGCAATAAAACAAGTTTCCAAATGATTACAATGCGACAAGATTGTTACCGATGGATGAGCAATTTATACAACTTAATTTTCTTTAACTCAAAATCAAGGTTGCGTTTTTACAAACTTTTGATTTCATTGGTTTGTATTATTTTTGCAAGATAAAAAGGCGATATTGTTAATTAATTGTATTGAGGTTTGGCGCAAAATGTGCTAAAATATTATCAAATGAAGAAATGGGGAGAGCTTATGCTGAATGATTTTTATAAACAATTCAAAAGCGGGACCGATATCCGCGGCGTCGCCGTAGAGGGAGTAGAGGGTCAGAGCGTCAACCTGACCGACAGCGTTATCGCCGATATGGCGGACGGCTTTGTGCTTTGGCTCGCAAAAAAAGTAAATAAGCCTGCCGAGGAGCTCAAAATCTCCGTAGGACGCGACAGCAGGATCTCCGGTCCGCATATTATGGATATCGTGACCGAACGCTTTGTACGCGCGGGAGCAGAGGTGCTTTGCTGCGGACTGGCTTCTACACCGTCTATGTTTATGACTACCGTAGATTTGGGCTGTGACGGAGCGCTGCAGATCACCGCCAGCCATCACCCGTTCAACCGCAACGGTCTTAAATTCTTCACCCGCGGCGGCGGGCTTGAGGGCAGCGATATAGAGGCGATTTTGCAATACGCGCAGGATAATTGCCACCCTGACGAGAGTACAAGCGGCTCAAAAACAGAATACGATTATATGACCGAGTACTCAAACGGCCTTTGTGAGAAGATAAAAAAAGAGGTAAACGCCGACGACTACGACCAACCTTTGAAGGGTTTTAAAATCGTTGTTGACGCGGGCAACGGCGCGGGCGGCTTTTACGCCGACAAGGTTCTAAAGGTTTTGGGAGCCGATACAAACGGCAGCCGCTACCTTGATCCCGACGGAATGTTCCCCAATCACGTTCCAAATCCCGAGGACGCCGAGGCTATGAAGTCCATCTGCGAGGCAGTGCGCGAGTCAAACGCCGACTTGGGTGTTATCTTCGATACAGATGTTGACCGCGGCGGCGCTGTCGACAGCAAAGGGAATGAAATAAACCGCAACCGTCTTGTGGCGGTAGCCGCGGCTATCGCGCTCGAGGGCAACGACGGCGGAACCGTTGTCACCGATTCAATCACCTCGAGCGGCTTAAAGGATTTTATCGAAAAAGACCTCGGCGGAAAGCATTACCGCTACCGCAGGGGATATAAGAACGTTATCGACAAGGCGCTTGAGCTAAACGAGCAGGGGATAAACTGCCCCTTGGCGATAGAGACCTCGGGTCACGCCGCGATGAGAGAGAACTACTTCCTCGACGACGGCGCGTATCTCTGCACAAAGATAATCATAAAGGCGGCTCAGCTGCGCAAAGAGGGTAAAGACCTTGACGAGCTTACGGCAAGCCTTCGCGAACCGCTCGAAAGCCGCGAGATACGCTACAAAATCACCGAAAAGGATTTCAGAGCCTGCGGCGAGAGGATAATCGCCGACCTCACCGCCTACGCTGAGGCAAAGGACGGCTGGAACGTTGCCGACGATAACCGCGAGGGGATCAGGGTCTCGTTCGACAAAGACCACGGTGACGGATGGTTTTTGCTCAGGCTTTCGGTGCACGACCCGATAATGCCGCTCAATATCGAGAGCGACAGCGAGGGCGGCGTCGATATAATTCTTAATTCTTTAAAAGAATTTTTACAAACAGTCAGCGGACTGGAGATATAAACTTAAATCAGCTCCCGTCAAGGGAGCTGTAACTACGTAAAAAAAGAGATGATCATTGTTGGACGTACTGTCAATTTTTAAGGATATAGCCATTATCGTGATTTTCGCGAAGGCGTTTGGGATCTTGGCGCGAAAGCTGCACGCGCCGCAGGTAGTGGGAGAGATCATAGCGGGCTTGATAATAGGCCCCAGCGTGCTCGGGCTTGTTAAGCTCAACGACTTTTTGAGCGTTTGCGCGGAGATCGGCGTGGTATTTTTGATGTTCTCGGCGGGCTTGGGCACGGATTTAAAAGCCCTGATGAAAACCGGACCAAAGGCGCTGGCGATCGCCTGCGCGGGCGTTGCCGTACCGCTTGCGGGCGGGACCTTGCTGTATATGATGTTCTACGGCTTTGCGCCGTGGGGCTCGGAAAAGTTCCTCACCGCGGTGTTCATCGGCGTTATTATGACCGCCACGAGCGTCAGCATCACCGTTGAAACGCTAAAGGAGATGGGCAAGCTCCAAACGGAGCTCGGAACTACCATCCTCAGCGCGGCGATTATTGATGATGTTATCGGAATTTTGGTGCTGACATTCGTTATCGGCTTCAAGGACCCCGATTCCAAACCGCTGTGGGTACTGCTCCGCACAGTCGCGTTTTTCGCGCTGGCGATGATAGTCGGATTTATTATCTACAAAATATTCAAGAAGATCGACAAGCGTTATCCGCACACACGGCGAATCCCGATTTTGGCGCTCGCGCTGTGCTTCAGCTTTGCGTTTATTGCCGAGCGGTTCTTCGGTATCGCCGATATAACGGGCGCGTATGTCGCCGGAATCGTGCTTTCAAGATTGAAGGACTCGACATATATAGAGGAAAAGATGGATACC
>JBGULZ010000170.1:0-8468 GCA_045116595.1 Ruminococcus sp.
TTGAGGTGATGCTTGACTGTATCGAATAACAAAAAGAAATTGCGCAAAAGCGGTATGAAATATTGACAACCAATGTAAAAATATATATAATAGAAAGCAGAAAGAGAGGTGAGAGCAATGACAGCCGCAGAAAGAATAGCTAATCAATTCAACTTTGATGAGCCGATTTTGGTTGAGGATATTATACGTTTGTTTCCAAACAGATCACGACAATGGGTGGATAAAGCGCTGAAAACAATGGTTGATACAAAAACATTAAAGCGTTTTTCAAACGGCGTATATTATATTCCGAGAAAAACATTGTTTGGTGATTCATTACTTGACTCCGATAGAGTTGTGACAAAAAAATATATTGAAAGCAACGGTAAGGTTTACGGATATGTTTCGGGAACTGCATTGCTCAACTCTCTCGGCTTGACAACACAGGTTCCAAATATGATTATCATAGTTACAAACAAAGAGAGTTCACGGGGGCGCAAGGTTAAAATCGGTAAACAGGAAGTTTACCTGATAAAATCTCCGACAGAGATCACAAAAGAAAACTGTGCGGTGCTTCAATTGCTCGAAGCGGTGAAAGCAGTCGATTTGAATGACCTCGACGAAACGGAACTCAACAATCTTGAAAAATACATTAAGAATAATGAAATCACAATAAAGGATGTCAGCAAATACTGTGTTTTCTTTCCTGATGTGGTTTCAAAGAAAATTTTAGGAGGGAAACTAATTGAAATACTTGCACGATAATCAAACGCTGTTTCACGATATATTGCTTGCAGTGCGTGAGGATACAGGCATACATTCTGCAATTATAGAAAAGGATTACTATGTAACTCTTTTGTTAAAACAGATCGTAGCCAAAAACCCGGGAATCATTTTTAAGGGCGGTACATCTCTTTCAAAATGTCACAAGATCATCAAACGGTTTTCCGAGGATATCGACATAGGCGTAAATGCGGATAAAGCGACTGAGGGAATAAGAAGAAACCTAAAATATGATATTTTATCGGCAGTTGAGGAATTGGGCTTCACGGTTGATAACGCTGAGCACATCTACTCCAGAACCTACTTCAACCGTTACCAGATCGAATATCCCAACACAGAATCAGTCAGTTATATAAAACCATATCTGTATGTTGAAACCGCGACTTTTATGAAACCGTATCCTTTTGAAATCAAAGAGGCGGATACATATATTTATCGCTTCTTGAAAGAAAAGGGTATGGACGACCTGATTGAAGAATACGAATTGCAGCCGTTTAATGTAAAGGTACAAACCTTGGAACGAACCTTTATTGACAAGCTGTTTGCACTCGGAGATTACTACCTGACAGAGAAAACCAACGGCTATTCACGTCACCTTTACGATTTGTATAAGATAATGCCAAAAATAACTTTTGACGAGGCTTTCTACAAGCTTTTTGAAGAAGTCCGTGAAATCCGTGCAAAAGACAGAAACTGCCCGTCAGCTAATGACGGACAGGATCTAAAAGAAATACTCACGAGGATTAATGATGAGGATTATTTTGAAAACGATTTTAAGAGCGTGACGATGGGATTACTGTTTGAGGATGTCAGTTATGCTCAAGTAAAGGGAAATTTAAAACAGATAGTGGATATGATATAGCAAATAACAACAGCCCGAAGCAAAAACTTCGGGCTTTGTTTTATATGCACAAGAAAATGAGTGATTATTTATGCTATACTAACAACGTTTTGATGAAGCCTTGACAATCGCTCTGTTTAAGGTTGAATATCGCCATCAAAACGATTGGAATATGTCAACCGAAACTGTCAGGGCAGGCAGCATTTAGGCCACTCATGCAGGAACGGGCCGCTGACCTCACAATTGATACCGTTTTCACGAAGCAGGCTTTGCAGGGTCTTAACATAAGCGTCATTTTCAAAGCCCTGTACCCAGGCGATACAGAATTTACCGCCCGCCGCGTTAACCTCCAGAAACAGCTTGTTGTTCATGATCAACGTGTATTCTTCCTCGATATAGGGCTCCAAACTGCCCCATTCGGGATTTCCCACATAGCTGATTGTGTATGTCGGATTGGATGCCACGAGCTGATAAATCTGATGCATAAGCCGCTGCCGTTCTTTCTGATCCGTTGTGCTTCGTATCTGAGCTGAAATGCGCATAACGGAGTTGTGCACATACCGCAAAATTTCTTCTTGGCTCTGAACGATGATCTGGCCGCGCGTCATCGTGCCGAGTCGCTCCAAATCCAAGCCGATCTTCGAAGGGCTGTGCTTGATAAAAATAACATAGGAGTTCGTAAATCTGCTCTCCGGACAATTCAGCGCGTTCCTCGCGTCA
Organism: Ruminococcus sp.; assembly: GCA_045116595.1. GTDB lineage: Bacteria > Bacillota > Clostridia > Oscillospirales > Acutalibacteraceae > Ruminococcoides. The sequence goes on from JBGULZ010000170.1 coordinate 2,324, forward strand.
ATGGCGATCCCCGCATAGATGTCCTTTTCATTTTCGGGACACAGCTTTTGAAACATCTTTGACATATAGACGGTCAAAAGCGTCAAGGGGCTGTTGTCGCTCCCTTTTGAGGACGCAAGGAATTCCTTCTCGGGTATCGTGACCTGATAAAGATATCCCTTCATATCATCGTTCACGGCTTCGGGGATCACAAACGGATCTTTGACTGTGGCGCGCATAGTTCCGTCCTCGCCGTCCAGGAGGTTGAATATCTTCACATCCTCGTCGGGCGAGATCGGAGAATCCGGCAGGGTGATACCCTTAGGATCCGGGTGAATGTCGTATTTTTCGCTGACGTAGCAGTACAGCAGGGTTTTATAAAACCGCATTGCGCTCCTGCCGTCGGCGATCATATGATGAATGACAAGATTCATCCGTTTGCCTTCACACGCAGCCGCGATCCAGTGAAAATTCACCGCTTCAGAGCCCAGTACGATTTCCTCTGAAAATGAATCCTTCACAATGATCGGAAGCTGATTTTCAATCTTGTCGTATCCGTTCTCCGTCCTGACGATACGAAACGCGAAGTAAGGATATCGCTTGATCGTTTTCTGCATGGCGTCATACATGACTGAGCAATCGATCTCATCCTTTAACGTAAACAAAAACTGCATGATATTCGGTTTTTTGGGTGTACTTATGATTCCGGGTAGATCTGCTTTGTTCATAGCTGTATATCTCCTTTATTTCAAATTGTTTATTTAAAATAGCTCAACCTTTTTTAACAGGAAATCTATCAGGTTGCAATGGAATATTCCGTTGTCATCATAAAAGCTGTGCGGAATATCAAGTCGTATAATAATCTTTTTGAAAAAGTCCTTTGTAAGCAAAAGTGACGACAGCTCCGAAGCTGACTTTTCTTCTGTGTCCATTCTGAAAGCAGACTGAATATAGATTTTCTTATCAGCGCTGTTTACAACAAAATCTATTTCCTTTTGAACATTTTGCGAGTTGCTTCGGTCACTTACAACGCCGACATCAACAGAATATCCTCTGCTGATAAGCTCGTTGTAAATGATGTTTTCCATTATGTGATCGGGATCGAATTGCCTGTAATTGAGCCGTGCGTTTCTTAATCCGAGATCAGCATAGTAATATTTGTTTGGATACTTAAAATAGGTCTTTCCCTTGATGTCATATCTCTTTGCCTGCGATATCAGATATGAGTCTTTAATACACTCTATATATCGTGATACAAGCGAAGGATTAAGCTTTTCGTTCTTTATGCTTGAGATTGAGTTAGTGATTTTTGTCGGGTTAGTAAGAGAACTGATCTGTGAAGCCAAAAAATCTAAAATATCGTTTAGGATATCCTCACGTTCAATACTGTTACGCTCAACGATGTCCTTGATGTACAGTTCCCGATATAACGAAATGAGGTATTCTTTTTTATCAACCTCATTATCCAGGGCGATCAGTCTCGGCATTCCGCCGTAGAGCATATATTGGTCGAGGGCTTCTCTTGCGTTTCCGCCGACATAAGAATAGTATTCATCAAAAGACAGGGGATAGATGTGGATCTGAGTTGCTCTTCCTCGGAATTCTGTAGCTATATCAGCAGACAGTCCCTTCGAATTGCTGCCGGTAACATAAACATCAAGATTTTTGTAGGCTTTAAGCTCGTTGAGCATATCGTAAATCGTAACTTCTATTCCGCCGTTTTCCTTATCTACGATTTTTTGGGTCATTTGAACTTCGTCGATAAAAAGGTAAAGCTTTTTATTCTTATCCTCATTTACTAAACCTTCAATATATTCGCAAAGAGTAATAGGATTTCTGTATTTATAGTACCTTCTCTGATCAAGCTCAATTTTTATTATATCGTTTTCGGAAACACCTTGCTCGATCAGATAATTGTAAAACAAATCGAAAAGCAGAACCGACTTTCCGCATCTGCGGATTCCCGTTATCACCTTTACCTCGCCGTTCCACATATTGTGGATGATTCTATTTAAATAGTAATCTCGGTTTATCATAGTCCACCTCAAACTTGCGTCGTAACCGACGCTACTTTTACATTAGTATACCACGTTATTTATGAATTATCAAGGGCTTTATAATAAAATCATATAAAAGTTGCGTCGCAACCGACGCTAGTTTTACATAAGAAAAATATTTTATCATATACGGTAACTTGGTTTTCGAATCAGATATGGGCTCCTTATCCGGAAAAGTTGAATACGAAAACAGCAGAATCACGATAGAAGTAAAATACGCCGGTTCTTACTAAAAAAAGCGGAGCTTGAATGCTCCGCTTTAATTATAGCTTATGATTTCTTGTTGAACTCTGTGATTTTACCGACTGAATACTTCTGAATCTGAGCCGCGTCAAGAACGTCTACGTTATTATCGTTGTTAACGTCCGCGACGTAAAGCTGATCCGCGGTCAGGGTTGCTTTTCCAACCGAATATTTTTGAATTACAGCCGCGTCAAGCACGTCAACAACTCCGTCGCTGTTAGCGTCGCCGATCATATACGGCCTTTTTTTGATCGTTAGAACGCCGTCAACGGAGGCTTCATCAAGCGTGTAATTTGTATCGTTAAGGCTGTCGACGTAAATGCGGTAGGTTCCGGCTTTTTCGCCTTCCTCACGCGCTAATTTGACGTCAAGCTTGACGCCCAGTCTTCTGCCCAGCATATCGGTCAGCTTATAGGTAAACTCAGGATCCTTGTCGCCTTCAAGCTTCTCTGCTGGATCAATAGTGACGATAACATGCTTCGGCAAAATCGTAAGGGTAGCCTCATCGACCGTTACAGTGTAGTTTGAATTTGTCTGAATCACCCTTGCTGTGGCGGTGTATTCTCCTGCATTGGGGAAGTTTTCACCGGTATTCAGAACAGGAGTGATGATGCCGATCCTGTCGTTATTGACAGTGCCCGATACCGTATAATTAAGCTTGGCGTTGGAAAGATTGTTATCGTTGATCTCGCCGTAGTTGAGCGATTCCTTGCAGCTCACCTTGATCACTGCCTCGCGTTTTTCGATCGTAAGCTTTGCGGAAGCCGTTGCCGGCTTATGAAGATCGTCGCCTGCGTAGGTCGCCAAAACCGTATATTCTCCGGCGTTGACGGGAGCTCTGCTGCTGAGATATCCCGTACCGCTGTAAAGCATTGAGATATTGCCGGAAATCGCCTTGCCGTCCTCGTGAGTGACCTCGACGGAGTGCTGCGCGCCGTCATAGGTAACGGTCAGGTCGTCCATCAGCAATTTGGTGTCGATGCGGTTAATGGTGAACTCTCTGACGATCGGAGTGACAAGGTAGTTGCCGCCGATCATAAAGACTGATTCCGTGTAAACGCCGGGCTCTCTTATGGGCTCGGACTGAGAGATGATATCTCCGCCCGCGGTGGTGCCGACATAAAGCGTTTGCAGGTTGTCGACCTCGGTCAGCTCGCCGTTGACATATAGGTCACCGCCGAATTTGAAGTTCTGCGCTTCTTCATAGTTGAGTGATCTTGATTGCATTTCTTCTCTGAAACTCAGCTCAATAGGCTCTTCATCGGTGCTGGTTTTCGGCCTGATTATGATATACGAGATATCCTCGGAGGTAGTGTAGTTGCTGTCGGTAGAAACAGCGAACATCATATAAGTACCGGCGTTTTTGGGAGTCTGCTCCAGACGGATACGCAGATTTGTATCTAAGTTGGGAAGCTCGCTTATAAAGCGCATAACGCGTTCAAGTATCTCAACATTGAAGCCGCTGCTCTCGATCGCCTGCCTGATAGAATCGTTCGAATCGATCGTATCGGAAAGCTCGCCGAGAAGCTTTTTAAATGATTCAAGGCTTGCGCCTTCCTCGCCGATATAGGAGGTCAGCATTTGATAAATATCGAGCACAACTATGCCGGCGATTTTGATTTGCATACGCTGCTTGACGCTTTCGGGGACGATGATGCTGACAAACCCCTGCGCGTTTCCGTCAATACCCGCGATGACCTTGAGGTGGTCGAGGTTTTCGGGAGTTGTAACGACCTTTGCCTCGGGAACTTCGCCGTAGGTAACGGACTCGTTCACGCCCTCAAGAGAGCTCTGCGCTTGGCGAACATAAACGTTTACAGTCGTTTCCGAGATCGCGTAAATATCGCTGCCGTTGTAGCGGACGGTGACCTCCTGCGCTCTCTGCGCGGAAAGGAGATTCGCGTTCAGCGCCGCCGGAGTAAGTGTTATGTCGTCCTCGGTGAACTCAACAGGCGCGCCGTCCTCCGCGCGTTTTACCGAAAGCTTGTCGAATACCTCCGTCTTCAAATCGTCGCCGTAGGTGATCGTAAATGAATCGGAGGAGCTGTTGATCTTGGTTTCCACGCGGTCCTCGTTGACAGTCATAACTGCGGTCGCGCGAAGCTCGATCCCGTAAGCGGGCAGGGTAACGGTGACTCTGACCTTCTCGGTGTTGCCTCCCTTTAGAGTACCGCCGCGTTCGGATGTACCGAAAAGATGCCCGGTATCGTTTTGATAGTCAAGCGGCTCATATACGGCGTAGCCCAAGAGCGTATACGCTACGTATTCGACCTCAATCTGCGCTTCGTCCGCGAACTCGCCGGGAACAAGCACGGCGTTTTTGAGGATCGACTGTTTGACCGCCTCGTAGTTTTTATAGAAGATGTCGCTGAGCCCGACTTCTCCGTTTTGCAAAGAAAGAACGGCTTTGGCAAAGGTCACGGTGACCTCGTAGCTTTCGTTTTCGAAAACAGGGCCGTATTCTCCGTCGACCGCTTCGATTTCCTCGCCGTCTCTTGTTACGGTGATGTTCTCAACATAGTAACCGCTGCCGTTGTTTGCGTCAGCTTCAACCGTGAAGCGGCTGCCCTCGGGAATTTTGTCAAACAATTCGTTGTCGCCGGACATAAGCTTGACCGTACCGCCCGCGTTGCTGTTTACGGTAACAGCGGCGTAGCTGTCCTTGACATATGCTGCGGTAGCGTCGATATCCGCCGAGGGGGTAAAGGTAACGCCGTCCTCAGCGCCGAAAAGTGTACAGATGTAGCCTTCAACGGGCTTTACGGTAACGGTATATTCCTGATTCGTATAGAGCTTCAGCGAGCCGTTGACCGCATCGCCGTTGAGGCGGATCTCGCCCTCGTCGTGACCGGTGGCGGCAAAGGTACCGTTGTAGTAGGTTTTGAGATTTAGCTTTAGAACCTTGGCGGTCGACCAGTTGGGGTTGGACGTGCCGTCGGCTCTGTAAATATAGTATTCTCCGGGTTCGACCGTGTTGCCGTCGGTGCTCGCCTTGGTGATTTGATCGGGAGCTTCAACACTTGCGAAGCCGTAGGATTTATTGAATAGGTTTAGTACGGAATCTCCGAATAAACCGTAAAGAATAGTAGATGTCAGCTTAGAATTCGCGTGGAGGTCATATTTTACCTCTTTAGGCTCAAACTTAAAGCTGACGTTGATCACATAGCTTTCGCCGTCCGCGACAGGACCGTACTCTCCGTCGACCGCGGAGACCTCCTCGCCGTCTTTGGTAACAACTATTTTGTCAGGCTTATAGCCCCTGTCGGTGTTCGGATGCGGTTCGACCGCAAAGGTGCTGCCGGCATTGATTTGATCGGTAACAGTAAATTCGCCCGAACGCACGGTCGCCGTACCGCCGTTTCCCGCGTTTAGGGTAAAGGTCGCGAACGCCGGCTTGCTGTAGATAAGGGTGACGTTGATATCCTTTGAGGGTGTAAACGTCTCGCCCGCAGTAACGCCGTCAATGCAGTTATCGTATCCTTCGATCTCCTTTAAGGTGACGGTGTATTCAGTGCCCGTATAGAGCTTGGTCTTGCCGCTGACTGCGTTACTGTTCAGGTAAATCGCGCCGTCGGTGTGACCGTTGACAGTAAAATTACCGTTGTAGTAGGTTCTGAGGTTGAGCTTAAGCACTCTGGCGGTCGACCAGTCGGGCTTGGATGTGCCGTCGGCTCTGTAAATGTAGTATTCTCCGGCTCCAACCTTGACGCCGCTTGTGTTCACTTTGTTGATCTGATCCGGAGTTTCAACATTCGCGTAGCCGTAGGATTTATTGAACAGATTCAACGCGGAATCTCCAAAAAGACCGTAGATAATAGTAGAAGTAAGCTTTGAGTCAGCGTGAAGGTCATAATTTACCTCGTTAG
>JBGULZ010000171.1:0-9691 GCA_045116595.1 Ruminococcus sp.
ATTCCCGATACTATCATAACGACAGCGAGAATCAACGCAATAATCTTTTTTTGTTTTTTCATTGTTAAACCTCCTGAATATAAAAAAATAAAAAAGACGTACAACCGAAGTCGTACGCCAAAAAACACATAGCTCCGATTGTCGCCAAACAAAAACTTCAACAATACCTAATTATAGTGCGAAGAAATAGAGCCTGTATTTTTACAAATACAAACTATAATTAGGCGGCATATAGCCAAATTTAGTTTTTGTTTGGCACATATATCATATCATAATCAGAGGTTTTTCGCAATCCAAAATTATGCTTGTCATTTTGTGGATTATGCACTAAGGCGGCTTTATCTGTGAGCTTCTTGCGTCTTGCCTTGGAATAACAGCTTTTATAAAACACAAAAAGGTCGCTAAGCTCTTTAAATCGGAGCAAAGCGACCTTTTACTGTTAATTGTTAATCGTTAATTGCAAAAGCTTCCGCTTTTACTTCCCCGACATTTTGCCGTAGCCGTATATTCGGTAGCTGTCTTCATAATACTGATATCTGGTAACATACGAGTTCGCCATCCATTCGCCCGAGTAGTAATCGGGAACAGCGGCGTTGCCCTCGACGGTGTAAACATAGCCGTCATTCACAGCTACAACGATACCGATATGCGATCTGAAGCCCGCGCGGCCGAAGATTATCAGATCTCCCATTACCGGGGTGTATTCCGTGCTGAGCGAGAACTTACCCATAGCGTCAAGGTTGTCGCACCAAACGCCTACGTTCGCGCTGTATCCGACCTCGCTGAGGATATAGCCTGCCTGCTTTAGCACCCAACCCGAGAAGATCGCGCACCATTCGTCAAGCCTGCCGTTGTTGATGGCGTTGCAGTATTTATACCCCTTGTTACCGAGCTCATTGAGTCCGATAGAAACGGAATTATAAGCCCTGGGGTTAATGCTGATCGCGCCGGAATACGCTCCCGCGGCGTTCGCGTAGACCTTATGCGTCTCGGTCTCACGGTGAACTCCGCAGACGCGGTAGCTCGTTGTCTGCTCATAAACCGCTCCCGAGTCCGTGTAACTTGTCACGTCGCCGACCGCGATCGTACCCTTTTTGCCGGTATGTAGATTTGTTTTTTCAATCACATAGTAATCCGCGCCCGAAAGCTGCGACCATCTGAGGAACACTGCCTTTCCCGAAGTCCTTACCGAGAGCAGCGTGCCCTGCTGTGTAAAGGTGATGCTTTTTACATCCGAGAACGGGCTTTTTACGCCGCCCTTGCCGGTATAGCGGAGCTGGAAGAAATACAGCTTTCCCGGATCCAGGTTAGTCGTCTGATAATTCAAAGCGGTCGTATCTGCCGACGACCAGCCGGAGGCGGAAGCTTCCTTATAATACACCGTGTAGCTTGCGGCGTTATCGACCTTGCTCCACGCCGCGCGGATACCCGACGCGGTGTTGCTCATTGTGATCTCGGGCTTAGTGCAGGTCTCGCCCACAACGGTTTTTGACCAGTAGCCGAAAACATCAGCCGCGGTGACAGCTCTGACCTGATAAGCGCAGAACTTGCCCTGGGGAACCTTTTTATCGGTGTAGCTCGTGCCGTTCACGGTTATGTATTCGTAATTATTTGCGTCCGAGGTCTTGCGGGCGATCTGGTATTTAACAGCGCCGTTGACCTTGTTCCAGCTAAGCGAGATCGTATTCGCGGCAATGTTGCTGCTGAGCGTTGTCTTGGGCGGATCCAAGTAGACGATGTTTTTTGTCGCTGAGAACTTACCGTCCCTGCCGCTGATACTGTCGCTGTACATCTGGAAATAATAAAGCTGTCCGGATGTGAGCCCGGTGAATGTGTGATTCAGATTTTTTGTGACGACGCGCGTCCAAGCCGCGTCAGTCGGCTTTTTGCAGTAAACAAAATACTGCTTGGTATTCTTTACGGCGTCCCAAGTCACCCTTACGCCGTTAGAGGCGTTTTGCAAAGTGATCGCCGGCCAGTAGGATATCTTCATCGAGCTGCCGGACGACCATGTGCTGTATGCCGTGCCGTTTTTGGGCGTGACGTACATCGCCGTGACTTGATAATAATAGGTGTTGCCGTCGTACACGTTAGAATCGACGTATGAGTTTGTATCAACATCGATGTATTCGTAGTTTTCCGCGCCGATCCTCATCTTGGCGATCCTGTAACGGTTCGCTCCCGGTACAACGTTCCAGCTAAGCCTTAACGTTTTGTCGGTTTCAAAGCTGTTTACCACCGCGTTCAAATGCGGAGTCGCAACAAAAGTCAATGCTCTCGGGGATGAAAACGCGGTTTTTGTTCCGTCGGAAAGCGTAGCCTGAACCTGAAAATAATACTGCTTTCCCGACTCAACATAGTTAAAGATATGCTCTGTCTTTTCGGTAGTATATCTTTGCCAGTCGTTCTTGCCCGCCTCGGTACCGCAGACAAGGTACTGCTTTGCGTCATTGACAGCCGCCCACGAAAGCTTGATACCGTCGGGTGTGTTCGATAGTTTAACGTTCGGCGCGTTGGCGGCGGCGAGGGGCTCGCTGTCGTCCTTATCGGGCAGAGTCGCGGCTTGGGTCTCTTCCGTCGTCTCAGTCGCTTCCTCTGTGGGCTCGGCAGTTTCTTCCGTTGCGGCTTCGGTAAAGGGCTCCGTGACTTCTTCAACAGGAGAAGTGGTTTCTTCCGTCTGCAAAACCTCCGTCGCCGCTGCTTGAACGTCGGTTGATTCCGCGGCAAAGCCTGTGACCGCCGACGACATCAAAAGCGTCAAAGAGCACATCACGGCGAGAACCCCGCCGGCTATTTTAAAATGCTTTTTATTTCGCATCAAATCCTCCTCATCGGAAAATATTACTAATTTGTAATATAATAGCACAAAATATAGTGTTCAGTCAAGTGCTTTGACACTATTTTGTAATAATTTGACGATTTTGGCAGAATTAAAGGGCATCCTTTTGCGCTACTTTTTCGGCGCAAAAGAATTAGGGCGGTCGCTTGACCGCCCTGCCATTATGCTATTAGTTTCCAAACGGGTTATTGCCCATATTTCCGCCGGGAGCCGCATTGCCGTCGGGAGGAGTCATTCCTCCCTGACCTCCGGCCATTCCGCCGCCCATTCCGCCGCGGCCGCCGCCCATAGCGGGCTGGGGAATAGAGTCTACCTGTTCGCCGTTGATTATGATAGTGCCGCCGTTGTAGGTCGCCGTACCGTCATAATCGAAGGATGACATCTGAGCAGTGATGTCGATCGTGCCGCCGTTTACGGTGATGTTGCCGTTGCAGTCGATCGCGTCGGTGTCGCCCTGACCCATTACGATAGTCAGCTTGCCGCCGTTGATCTCTATGTTGGGAGTGCCCGCCGAATTGCTCTTCTGCGTGCCGTTGATGCCGTCATCGGATGCGGAGATTTCGATAGTTCCGTCGTTTATCTGTACCGATGTTGCTTCCATACCCTCGGCTGCCGTGAGCTTGAACGTGCCGCCGTCGATTTGAAGCTGAGTGGTAGCTTGGAAAGCGTCGCTCGCGGCGTCTATCGTGAATGTGCCGCCGTTGACATAGACATAGCCCACAGTATCGTCCTCGCTGTTCTCGCTGTGGAAAGCGTCCTTTGAGGACTTGACGGTGAATGTGCCGTCATAGATCGCGATCGAGTCGTTAGCCTCCACGCTGTCAAGGGCTGAGGTGATGTTATAGGTACCACCCGTGAATTTGACATCGTCCTTGCCGGTGATACCGTTGCCCTGAGCGGAGTTGATAGTCAGCGCCGCCGTGCCGTTTAGAACGACATCGTCCTTTGCGTAGATGACCGCGTCGGTGTTTGTTTCGCCGTCCGCCTTAAACGCTCCGGTCACGGAAAGGCTGCTGTCCGCGCTTGTTGTGACAAAGCACTTGTCGGCGGAAACCACATATATCGCGGGAGCGCTGTCGTTTGTGATGCTCACGCCGTCAAGCACGAGCTGGACCTTAGCCTGATCGTCAGCCTCGACCTTGATCGTGCAATTCTTGGCGCTGCCCTTTATGATATATACGCCCTCCTCTGTGATGCTGAGCGTCTGTCCGTCGGACACCTCGAGCGTTTTTGCCGAGGAAGTGTCGGCGGTCTGGGTCAGGTCGCGTTTGGTGAAAATATTGGTAGTGTCGATTATTCCCTTTTCATACCCCGAAAAAGTGACCTCCTCATTGCCGGATGAGCTTCCCGATGAGCTGTCTGAGCTTGAATCCGAGCCGTTCTCCACATTGGTCTGAACTGTCGAGATATCCGCCCCGTTTGAGCTTGATCCGGTCGCGCCCGTGCACGCCGCGAAGGTTGAGATTATTAATGCCGCCATTATTATAGTGATTGATTTTTTTAACATAATTTTGACCTCCTGTCTTTGTTATGGCTCGATTATAGGAGCTCAAACTTAAATCAACCTTAAAAATTAAAAAATTTTTAAAACTTTTCTCTAAGGGCAGCGTTATATCAAAATACTCTATCTCCCGACCAAAAAAAGCTGTCATCCTGAGGTCGCGGCGGCGACACCGCAAATCGTGAATACAGCTTTGCATTATCGGAATACTCTATCTCCCGACCAAAAAAGCTGTCATTCTGAGGTCGCGGCGGCGACACCGCAAATCGTGAATACAGCTTTGCATTATCAAAAAACTCTATCTCCCGACCATAAAAAAGCTGTCATCCTGAGGCTTTGCCGAAGGATCTCATTGATTTACCACTGACGTAGGCTAAAGAGGTATGAGATTCTTCGATCTGCGCCGTCGTCGCCACGACCTCAGAATGACAGATTATATTTTTATTCACTCATCTTGTTATATATCATCTCGGCGGAGTCGATTATCTTTTCAGTTGCCTCGGCGCCGTCAAAAATGCTGACGTAGCCCTGTATCGCCTGAGCCTTGGCGTAGAGCACCTTAGCGCGGCGGTTTACAAATATCCGCGCCTTCTTTTTGCCGTTTTTTGCCTCTTGGATAGTATTTGCTCCGGCGGAGTTGCCGTCAAGCGCTACAACGACCGAGGGTCTGCGCTTGAATATCTCGTAGGCAAAGCTCTTGTACAAGCCCATACCCGTGGGCTCTATCGACACCCTTATGCCGATACCGGCGCGCTTTAGCCGTGAAGCCTCGCGCGGGGTTATCCTTGTGGGAACTATCGCGAATATCTCAAACCTGTCCGCGGCGAGACTGACAAGCTCGCGCTCATAGTCCGTTAATCGGTTGCCGATAACAAAGCAGGTCTTGCCGGGGTCGAGCCCGTTCACAAGCCCGCGCACGAGCTCTTGAAGCTGCGGCTTCATCCTTGTTGAGCGCTGACTGCTGTTGAAGCTTCCGCCGAGCAGAATAACGGGGACTTTATCCGTCGGGATCTCCCTGATCTGCTCTTTGAGGAACACATCGCTTTCGATTTTATTCGGGAGGTCGACCGCGCCGCCGTCGGCGGGCGTGATCTGATCTATCCTGCGCTGATAAAAGCTCTCGACATCTTCGTCCTTTATCAGTTGTTTGATTTTTTTGGTCTTTTTCTTAAAAACATCCATACTCTGCTCGAGCACCTTGTTTTCGCTTCGGCGCATTTTCATCATATCGTCAAAGCTGAGGTCGAGCAGTCTTTCAAGCGCGAGCTGTTCGTCGATCGAATCCGTGCCGTAGATCGCGCCGCCGTCGGTTCCCTGAACGCAGCTTACGCCGCCGTTTAGATATTGCTTTAGCGGATGACCCGCAAGCGCGGTCAAGTTGTTGAGCCGCACGTTTGAAGTGAGCTGAAATTCCAGCACGGCGCCGCTTTCTCTCAGATCCTCTATGAGCTGCCTGCCCTTTTGCGAGTTAAGGTTTGCGGTATAAAGTCCGTGCCCGATGCGCAGGTTCGGCATCTTCTGCCCGGGCGCGAGCGACTCCTTAACACAAGCGAGACTGTTTGCGACGTTACCGCGCAGGCTGTCGTTTTCTCCGGCGTGTATCCTAATAACAAAGCCCTCGTTCTCTGACGCGATAGATACAAGCTCGCGCAGGATGGGCTTTAGCTCGCGGATATCGTTGATCTCCTCGCCGATGATATCGCTGCCCGCGACATACGGGTCGCCGGCGATCGCCCTTATCACGCAAAGCTGACTTTGCGCGTCCTCGACCATCTTGGCTTTATCCCTGATGATCGTGAGCGGGATTCGCCTCATAGCCGCCAAAAAGCGGATCGTCACGCCTGTTTCGCGCGTGATGAGCGGCATAACGCGGTGAACCATACCGAGCATACCCGCCGCGCCGCCGGGCTTGACGAGGGTGGTGTCGGCGATCTCAAGGTACTTTACTCCGCGGCTTTTGCTGCTCCTTGCTATCCAGAGCAGCTTGTTCTCAAACAGGCTAAAGCCCTTGTAGTCGGGGCTTTTTCCGTCGGCGATCATCTGACCAACCGCCTTTGCGATATCGGCGTCGGGGATCCTGCGGAAGTTTTTAAGCGATACCTTGTACGCGGACGGCTGTCCCTTTGTAAAAACATAGCGGTACAGGTACACCTTTTCAAGATTTGTAAATACAGCCTGTCCGTCCTTCAAAATCGTCAGCGACGCGCGTATCTTGGGGATATTGTACCGCGCGTTGTCAAGGTTGTTAAGTATCAGGTCTGCAAAGTTTATAAAGGTGTTGTCGTCGATCTTTCTGGTGTGGTACTTGCCGCCGAGCGGATAGTCCTCGTACTTTTTCGCGACGGTTTTTCTCTGCTCGTCGAGCATTTCTTTTTGCTCGTCGGTAATGCGGAGCTTTAGCTTTTTTACATAATAAAGCGGATATTTTATCCCGTGGTATATTCCTAGCGCGATAAGCAGATCGGCGTCAAGGTTCGCGTTCATATGGGTGTGAAGGTCGGTTCTAAACTTGTACTCACGGCGGATGAAGGTCTTAACAAGTGTTTTTTTAACGTCGAGGTGATAATCCTTGGTCTGGCTCATCAAGGTCTTTGAGATCGCGGGGATATACGCCTTGCGCTCGATCTCCCCGTCGGGGTAAATATTGGCGACCTTTGTGTCGGCGAGCCTAAAGACATATATCTCGCGGTTGCGCTCGTCAATATAGCACGGGACCTCTCCCCTGATAACTTTAAGGCCGTCCTCGCCTCTGCTTAGCTTAAGGCCGCAAAGGTTCGCGAGGTTGGTTATAAGATTCCCCTTGGCGTGGTTTGGGGTGCGCAGCAAATAAAAGAGCCCGTCCTTCTCCATACTGAGCTCAACTATTATATCCTTTTCTTTATCAAGATAAAACTTTCCGAAATAAGCCATTTTTCCACCCCGTCTCTTTTTATTTATAATACATCATCAGCCTGTTTTTTGCAATACGGTATCGCGTTTTGATTGACAAAAATCCGCGCGGTGTTATATAATTTATACATCACTAAAAGAGGTAACAGCTATGGCTTTAAAATACGATACCGTGGTTATCGGCGCGGGGCCGTCGGGCTCGGCGTGCGGGATAACGCTCCAAAAAAGAGGGATAAAAAACTGCCTGATCGACAAGGCGGTTTTTCCGCGCCACAAAACCTGCGCGGGGCTTGTCACGGGCAAAACCTACAAGCTGATAAATAAGCTTTTCGGCGAAGATGACACCGCTTGCCTGTTTTGCGACACAACATCCCAAATCAGGCTGTTCCAAAGGAAAAGGGAGCTTGTCACGGCGCAGATCAAAAACCCCGTCCGGCTTGTAAAGCGCAGGGATTTTGACAACGGGCTCGTAAAGCGCTACAAGGCTTTGGGCGGCGAGCTTTTTGAGGGAGAAAAGATACTCAGGATCGACTACGGCTCAAACAAGATCAAGCTGAAAAGCGGCAAAGCGATAGAATACAAAAAACTTATCTTTGCCGACGGCGCGCTTAGCCTTGCGCACAGAAAGCTGAGCTTCGGCAAAAGCAAGCTCGCGTTCGGGATCGAGGCGTATATCCCGAAAGAACAGCTCGGAACCGATAGCATAGACATCTATTTTGAGTACATAGACGGCGGATATATTTGGGTATTCCCGCACGGAGATACCGTTTGCGCCGGAGCTGTCAACCAATTCAAAAAAGGGGTTGACTATAAGGGTATTCTCTCCGGATTTTTGGCGGATATCGGCGTTGATTGCAAAAACATAAAATACGTCGGCGCGTTTTTGCCATACGGAAGCCCTGTTCCGCAGAACAGGCTGCCCGGTAACGTAATGCTCACCGGCGACGCCGCGGGCTTTGCCGACCCGATATCGGGCGAGGGGCTGTATATGGCGCTTAAATCGGGCATCGCCGCAGCCGAGGCAGTCCGGCGCAGCGATCCGAAGAAAAATTACCTTGAAGCCGTAAAGCCGCTTAAACGCGCCGTGACCGACGGAAAGAAAGCGCAAAAGCTGTTTTACTCCCCCTTGATCTTCAAGAAGATCTTAAGCAAAGCAAGCTCCAAGCAAAAATTTGTCGGCTTCTTTTTTGACAACGTGGTCGAGGAATACAACTACGAATACCGCCAACTGCCAAAGCTGTACCGCGACTATAAAAACGACCGTATATAAAAAAGGATCGGACTTGCCGATCCTTTTACTATTATTATCCCTTCAAACGGCAGGTAAAGCAGATCACGCCGTCCTTCCATACGGCGTCAATGCTTCCGCGGTATTTGCTGACGATCGCCTGCGCGATGGACAAACCGATACCGTATCCGCCCTTGTCGATATTATGGCTCTCGTCGCGGCGGTAGAAGCGGTCAAAGAACTTGCCGTAGTCCGCATCCTTGCCCTCGGCATAGTCGTTTGAGACCTTTAGCGTTATCCCCTTGCCCTTTTGAGCCAGTTTTACGCTCACGGTCCCGCCGTCGTCGCAGTATTTTATAGCGTTATCGACAAGCAGAGTCGTAAGCTGACTGATCTGGTCGGCAACAGCGTTCATACTGACGCCCTCGGGGATATCCGCTTCGAGCTTTTTGCCGCTTTGAGAGGCAACGGACGAAAACGGCTCAACAGCGCCGGACACCGTCTGTGACACGTCGATCTCCTCGCGCTCCTGCTGGTCGTCTGTCTCCTCAGCCTTGGCGACCTGAACCAGATTTTTTATCAAGTCCGTCATCCGGTCGACCTGATTCATCGTCGATTGGTTCCACTCATCCTCGCCGTGCATCATCATCTCAAGCTCGGTGTTGGCTCTGATGACCGCAAGCGGAGTTTTTAGCTCGTGGCTCGCGTTTGTGATAAACTGCTTTTGCTGCTCGACGGCTCGGATCTCCGGCTTTATCACCCTGCCCGAGACCAGTCTCAGGATAACGAACGCCAAAATCGAACCGACCAGCGTGATGGCGATCGAAATACTGCCTATCCTGCGGATATTAGCGGCCTGGTTGCTGATGTCCATACCCACGACGAGCTTTTGATCGCCGTTTTGGTAGATCTCGTACGGAAAGCCGTCGACCATTCCCCGATCCCTTCCGGAGTTGAGGGCCTTGCCTGCGATCTCCTTGGCGCGGCGGTCGTTGACCATAGCGATATGGTTAGCTACGACCTTCACCGGCTGATCGTTTGAATCATATGTCACCGAAAAATACCGCACGGAATAAATAAACTCGGTAGAGCTGAATCCCGTGTTGAACATATCCTGAAACGTCCTGACAAAAAAGTTTCTATTTTCGGGACGCATTTCCTCGGCGATCTGTTCGCTCATCTCATCCGATAATGTCAGCTCTCCGTTATGGCCGGCGATATAATCAAGAGTATG
>JBGULZ010000172.1:0-3866 GCA_045116595.1 Ruminococcus sp.
TAACGGTCGTGATAGCGTTCGCGGGAGTAACGGTCTTGCCTATCCTCCAGCTTTCGCCGATACCGAGGTTCACGGTTTTGCTGTCGACCGCAAAGGTCGTGAGCGCGGCGTTAGCGGTGTAGTTAGTGCCGAGCTTTACCAAGCCCGTGCTTGAAGCGTAGCCGATGTTTGTCTGGCAGTTATAGGTCAGGTTTTTGTCGATAAGCTTTGCCGCTGAGTCGCCCGAGATATGTATTCCGTAGCTTGAAGACGAAACCCTGTTTTCGGATATCTTGGTGTTTACCTTTGAGGCGCTCAGGATAGCGATGCCCTCGTTCTTGGAGTAGTAAACATCGTTGTTTTGGATAGTGCCTATCGTTGATGAGTATGTTCCCATTCCGTACTTGCCCGCGCTGATTATCTCGTTGCCCGAGATATAGTTGAGCGTGCAGGAATCTATCTGGAGTCCGTTAACGGGAGGGTTTGAAATGTAGTTTTTTATTATGTTCGCCGGATTTACCCCGTCTCTGAACACCACGCCGTAGTAGTTCGAAGTTGAGGAGGTCTTGGTGCAGTAGATAACGTTTGAGTCGACGCTGATGGTCTTTGAGTGCTCGACTCTGACTCCGCTGCCTTCCTTTAAGTTCATCAGGTTGTTCTTGACCGTGACGGTATCGCAGGGGTATTCACCTACAGGCAAGCCGCCGCTGCCGCCCGAATAAACCGTGGAATTAACTACCTTTGATCCCAAAACCGAGATCGCGGCTTTTTCGTAGCTTGAATACTTATCGTTGTTCAAACCGCCGTTTGTTATCACGTTATTGGCGATAAGAATATTCGTTTTTTGAGGAATATAATCGTTTGAATAGTGCTGCTCGGTATTGCCCTCCGCTGCAAAATCGCTTGGCAAAATCGTTCCGTATCCTTCGGAAACAAGCGAGTATACCGCGATCGACCTCGGGGCGTTGTCGATGGTATTGTTGACTATTGAGCAATTTGCCCAGCCGAGCGTCTGTATGGCGACGCTGCCGATATCCTTAAATGTATTGTTGCGGATGATGATGGTATCGTGGGGGTTGTTGTGTACCGCTGTGTGGGAACCGATTCCGCGCGGAACGTTCTCAAATGTACAGTTTTCGACCAGAGCGTTCTTGATAGACAGATCCTCAGAACGGCAGCCCTGCATATTGCCGGATTTTAGCACGTCAAACTGGATCGCCTCGTAGCTGCCGGTGTTTGACTCTAAAACCTGGTTGTAGATCCCGCAGCCTACGGCGGTAAAGCCGTCAACTCCCGCGACCTCCATTATGTGGGCGTTCTTGTTGTTTTGGAGGGTCAGGTTCTTCATCACAAAGTTTTTGGCGTGAACCACCTTGACCATAGTGTTGTTGTACGCGTTGTTTCCGTCAAGGATCCCGCCCTCAAGGGTGATCGCGCGGTAATAGTAGCCGGTGGCGCCTGTGTTGACAGAGTCGTCATTGCCCGTTACGATCATATTACTGCAGTACGGCCCGCGCGTAAGCTTAACATCGTACATCGAAAGCCATGTGTTGCTGTAGATGTGCAGAGTTCCGTTGAGCTCATATTCGCCCGGCTCGATAACTACCTTAATTGTATTATCGGATTCCCTGCTCTGCTCATTAGCGCGGTTGAGTGCGCTTTGGATAGCCCATGCGGCTCCGTGATCCGCTATGCTCTCTGCGCTGACAAAAATATCTGTCGTTTTTGCGGAAACGGCAAACGGCACGGCTGAAATCATAAGCGCCGAAATGATCAATATTACGGTTAGTTTTGCAAATATTTTTTTCATGGTGATCCCCCAACAAAGATTTTATATACATTTTATCACATTCTTATATGATTTGCAATATCACACAACAAAAACGGCCGGCAAAAAACCGGCCGTTTGTTGTTACAGCATTAAGCTGAATTTTTACTTTGATTACGCCTTTTTGGGGAAGCCGTCGATCTTCTCCGCGGCATACTTCTGGATAAGTATAGCATCAAGAACGTCAACGGTGCCGTCGTTGTTAACATCGCCGATGTACAACTGCTCAGCGTCGAGCGTTGCCTTTTCCGCAGCGTACTTCTGAATAACGATCGCGTCAAGAACATCAACACTACCGTCGCGGTTGATGTCGCCGATCAGGTGAGCGGGCTTGAGCACGGGGATAATCTCCTGCGGTACTACCCACTCGTGACAGCGGTCGCAGTATACGCCGTCGGTAAGACCTGTCTCTTTATATGTTGCGGGTTTACCGGTAACAGTTCTCTCTTGATGTCCGAGAGCCGGAACAATCTGCTGTTCAACAAGAACCTCCTGACATACCGAGCAGTGGCTGCCTGCGGTAAGTCCGGGCTGTGTGCAGGTTGCGGAGATCGCGGGATCTGTTACCTCTTTGTGTCCCTTTGCGGGAACGACCTGCTGCTCAACGAGTACTTCCTGACATACCGAGCAGTGGCTGCCTGCGGTAAGTCCGGGCTGTGTGCAGGTCGCGGAGATCGCGGGATCTGTTACCTCTTTGTGTCCCTTTGCGGGGATAACTTCCTGAGCCTTTATTACCTCGCCGCAAATTTCGCAATGCGAGCCTTCTGTAAGGCCTGTCTGCGTACATGTTGCGTCGTAACCCTCGTCAACTACCGGACGATGGTCAACAACCGTGAACAATGAGCCGCCATCAGCAGTTACAGCATCATAGTTATCCTGGTTTAATCCGTCTGAGTCGGAGTAAACGATGTAATCTGTTTCTGTCTTATTGTTATAAAATGACAGAACACCGAAACTCATATCAACATCGGTTGAACCTTTTGCGCCGTCAGCGATGTCAAATACAACCTTTACGATGGGAACAAGCTTGCCGTTCTTCTTAAGAGCAAAGCCGTCCCATTGCGCAGCTGCAAATTTAAGTCTGCCCGGTCTTACATAGTTGACATCACCTGAACCGCGTGTTACGGGGAATGCTTGTGAGTAATCGTAATCTTCCGTATCCTCGTCCCAAACACCGTTCTTTGCGGGGTCAAAACTGAGAACGTCGGGATCGTATAATAATGCGAACTGAATACCCTGGAGGCGCAGTCCTGCAACATCAGCATAATACATAATGGTTACGGTATCGGGCATTCCGTCTCCGTCGTCATCCGTGTATGTCCTTGCATCTGTTGAAAATACATTTGAAATAGCGTTTACAGTAAAGATATCGTCGGGTCCCAATTCGGGGATAACGAGCGATTCCGCTGTTACTTCGTTTTTGCCTTCCGCGTCTGAGAAGAGCTTGTCGCAGCTTGAGCAAACGTAATGAGCCTTTGTTCCTGTAGTTGTCTCTGTAGCGGGAACCTTGGCAACATACTGAAGGTCGTGACCGTTAGCGGGTATAGTCTTGGGAGTAGAGCTGATAACTTCCGTACATCTTGTACACCTAACGACCTCGTCATAAGAGCCCGCGTGTGTGCAGTCGGGCTGTACAACGTTCTCCTGAGTTGCTGTACCGGGTACGTGGCCGAGAGCCTGGGTGGTCTTGTGAGTTGAGCTGATAACTTCCTTACATCTTGTGCACTTGACGACCTCGTCATAAGAGCCCGCGTGTGTGCAGTCGGGCTGTACAACGTTCTCCTGAGTTGCCGTGCCGGGATTATGACCGAGAGCCTCAATGGTCTTGGGAGTTGAGCTGATTATCTCATTACACTCTGTACATCTTACGACCTCATTGTAAGATCCTGCCTGTGTGCAGGTAGCGGGAACAACGTTCTCCTGAACGGGATCGCCCGGAGTGTGAACGTGCACGGGCTCAGAACCTGTGACTGTGATTGTCATCTTAGCGCCGCTCTTTGTCTTGAAATCAAAGTTTCTGAGGTCGAGCTGGAACTTAACTGTTGAGCCGTCTTCCTCT
>JBGULZ010000173.1:0-29077 GCA_045116595.1 Ruminococcus sp.
GTATTATACATTTCTTTTTTTCTAAAATCAACACTCATTTTTACTTGACTGCGACCCTGCTTAGGTTATATAATGTATCTGTATAATTATATCTTGGAAGAAGTGAAAACGTGAAATATCATAAACTCGTAGAAAACGCCGAAAAGCCCGACGGCTTTTGGGGAAAACTGATGATCCGTTCAATGAACAAAGGCCATTCGGAGCTTACCGACTGGGCGCTTTGTCATGTAAATATAAAATCCGGCGATTACGTGCTCGACGTAGGCTGTGGCGGAGGAAAAACCGTAGGCAAGCTAAGCAATATGGTCGGCAACGGCAAGGTGTACGGAATAGATTACTCCGATCTATGCATAAAAAAGGCGGAAAAGTTAAATCATAAAAACGTGCTCTGCGGCAAGGTCAAGCTTCAAAAAGCGACTGTTTCGGCGCTGCCGTTCGATTCGGAAAAATTCGACCTTGTCACCGCGGTAGAGACCTACTATTTCTGGCCGGATAAGCTCAACGACCTCCGTGAGATCTGGAGAGTATTAAAGCCCGGCGGAAGGATAATGCTTGTGTTTGAGATGCTCAAGGACAAAAACGATCCCGAAAAGTGGAGCAAGGTAGAGGAGCGGCTCAATATCGAGGCGGTGTCGAGAGAAGATATCGACGCAATGCTTGAACGCGCGGGGTTCCTTAGCATCCGCACATATGTAAAAAGCGGCACAACCTGGCTTTGCGCGGTTGCCGTAAAGGAGTAAAAAATGAAGGCGTTAATAACAGGAGCAAGCTCGGGAATAGGCAGAGAATTCGCGCTCTATCTCGCCGAGCTCGGCTATGACCTCATAATCTGCGCGCGCAGTACAGACAAGCTGAATGCGCTTAAAGACGAGATTAAAAATGTAAACGTGCGAGTTATAACGATAGACCTCTCGCACGAGGTCGACGCTATTGACCTCTATGAGCACCTCAGGGAAGAGGATATCGACGTGCTTATCAATAACGCGGGCTTCGGTGCGTTCGGCAAGTTTCTCGACGTTCCGCTTGAGCGCGAGCTCGAGCTTATCCACACCAACATAAGCTCGCTTCATATCCTGACAAAACGCTTCCTGAAGGATATGAACGAAAAGGGAAGCGGACTGATACTCAACGTCGGCTCAATGGCGGGCTTCAGCGCGGGACCTAAGCTTTCAAGCTACTACGCGTCTAAAAACTATGTCGTCAGATTGACCCAGGCGATCCACGAGGAATTAAGGCGCGACGGCAGCAAGGTCAAGATATCCGTGCTCTGTCCGGGTCCGGTGGATACAAATTTCAACAATGTAGCAAACGTAAAATTCTCCGCAAAGGGCTTAAAGCCGCGCGACGTCGCAAGGTATGCCTTTGACAAGGCGCGTCAGGGCAAGGTCATAATCATCCCGGGCTTTGCGATGAAGGCGGTCAAGTTTTTCGAACGCTTTTTGCCCGAGAACACTCTGACAAAAGTATCATATAACGTACAGTCAAAAAAAGACGGTAACTGATAATGATAAAAAAGATCAAGCGTTTACTGGATATCTTTACGCCGTTTATTAAAAAGCTCGACGACGACAATATTTTTGCGATTTCGGGACAGTCAGCGTTCTTTCTGATGCTGGCTTTGGTTCCGTTTGCCATGTTTGCGGTGTCGATCTTGCAAAACCTGCACATACCGGTAAGCGAGCTTGACAAGGTTTTTAGAGTTGTGTTTAGCGAGGATATATCTTCATATATATCAAACTACCTCGGCAATGTTGACGCGGGCTCGGTCAGCGTATCGTTGATCACGATGGTCGTAACGCTGTGGTCGGCGGCAAAGGGGATACACGCCATAACAAACGGACTTAACCGTATCCATCATACATACGAAAACAGAAACTGGTTTTTTATCCGGTTCAGAGCGATGCTCTACACGATCGCTTTTGTTTTTATTCTGTTCGTTACAGCGTTTTTGATAGTGCTCGGTTCTTCAATAAAAAATGCCTTGGCGGAAACAGCGCCGCATGTCCCGGTGATATTCTCGGTACTTTACAGTTGCCGATTTGTTTTATTGTTCATCTATTTGGTTTTTCTGTTTATGTTTATTTACCGCAATATCCCGAACCTCACGCACGAGACCCGGAAGGACTATGGATATATCTACCAACTCCCGGGCGCTTTGCTCTGCGCGCTCGCTTGGATACTTTTGTCCTTCGGTATTTCGATCTACGTTGGCGACTTCAACGGCTTTTCCATCTACGGCGGACTCGCAAAGGTAGCGGTAATGATGGTATGGCTGTATTTCTGTATCGTATGCCTTATGTTCGGCGCGGAAATAAACTGCTTTTACCATATCCAGATAAAATATTTTATAGATAATAAAATTCTCAGAAAGAATAAAAGAAAGAAAAAACGTTAGGGGAGATACTATGATAAAAACCTTGGCGGCGCATATCAAGGGTTATATTAAAGAGTCGGTGCTGACCCCGGTGTTTATGGTCCTTGAGGTCATAATGGAAACGCTCATCCCGCTGCTTATGGCCAGCATGATCGACGACGGCGTGTCAAAGGGAGACTTTAACCATGTCCTGTTTGTCGGTTTGCTCATGGGGCTTTGCGCGCTTGTGGCGCTTTTTGCGGGATATATGGGCGGAGTTTACGGCGCAAAAGCCTCGGCGGGCTTTGCCAAAAACCTCAGAGAAGCTATGTTCATAAACATCCAGAGCTTTTCGTTTGCCAATATCGACAAATACTCTACCGCGGGACTTGTAACGCGAATGACGACCGACGTCACCAACCTGCAAAACGCGTATCAGATGATACTTCGCATCTGCTTTCGCGCGCCGGTCAACCTGGTCGCGGCTATGACGATGACGCTTATCATCAACGCAAAGCTGGCAACGGTCTACCTTGTGGCGATAGCGTTTTTGGCTACCGTGCTCATATTCATCATCAGCAAGACCTACAACCTCTTCACCCGCGTTTTTGAGCGTTACGACGACCTCAACGCGGGCGTACAGGAGAATGTTTCATCTATCCGCGTGGTAAAGGCTTTCGTCCGCGAGGATTACGAGGTCAAAAAATTCGATAAAGCGGCGTTCAATCTCTACAAGCTCTTTGTCAAGGCGGAGAACTACATCGTTTCCGTTTCGCCCTTGATGATGCTGACGATCTACGGCTCAATGATCGCGATAAGCTGGTTCGGCGCGAATATGATAGTCGGCGGCGAGCTGACGACCGGCGAGCTGACAAGTATGCTCACCTTCTGTATGCAGATACTTATGAGTCTTATGATGCTCGCGCTTATATTCGTTATGCTCACAATGAGCTTGGCGAGCGCAAAGCGTATCGCGGGCGTGCTCAACGAAAAGTCAACGCTCAAAAATCCCGAGAACCCCGACTTTGATGTTCCCGACGGAAGAATTGATTTTGAAAATGTTATTTTCAGCTACAGCGAAAAAAGCGAAAAGCCCGTGCTCAATAACATAAACCTCAATATCAAATCGGGCGAGACGATCGGTATTATCGGCGGTACGGGCAGCTCCAAAACCAGCCTTATCAACCTGATCGGCAGACTGTATGATGTAAGCTCGGGCAGCGTAAAGGTCGGCGGCAAGGACGTCCGTACATATGACCTCAAAACTCTGCGCGACAAGGTCTCGGTAGTGCTGCAAAAGAACGATCTTTTCAGCGGCACGATCCTCGACAACCTCCGCTGGGGCAACGAAAACGCCACCGAGGAGGAGTGTATAGAGGCTTGCAGATTAGCCTGCGCGGACGACTTTATCCAGAGCTTCCCCGATAAATACAACACCAAGATAGAGCAGGGCGGAACCAATGTCTCGGGCGGTCAAAAGCAAAGGCTTTGCATCGCCAGAGCGCTGCTCAAAAAGCCTCAGATATTGATCCTTGACGACTCCACCAGCGCGGTAGATACCGCCACCGACGCCAAGATACGCAAGGCGTTCAACGAGGAGATCCCCGATACCACAAAGCTGATAATCTCTCAGCGCGTGTCGAGCGTAGAAAGCGCCGACAGGATAGTTGTTATGAACAACGGCGAGATCGACGCCATCGGCACTCACGAAGAGCTTATGGAGTCCTGCGAGATATACAAAGAAACCTATATTGCCCAGACTGTCGGCAACGGCGATTTTGACAAGAAAGGGGAGATGTAAGATGGCAGGACCGCACGGAAGAAGAAATATGCAGCCCAGACCAAAGGTCAAAGACGCAAAAAGTACCTTTAAACGGCTGCTCGGTGTTATCCTTAAAAAATACAAAGTCCATATGATAATCGTGTTCGTCTGTATCATCATCAGCGTTTTGGCTAATGTTCAGGGAACGATGTTTATCCAAAAGCTCATCGACGACTACATCACTCCGCTCGTCAATACCGTTTCAAACGGCGGAGAAGCTGACTTTTCCGATTTGCTTTTCGCTATCATAAGGGTAGCGGCGTTTTACCTGATCGGCGCGGCGGCGTCCTTTGCCTACTCAAAGATAATGGTTTACGTCACACAGGGAACGATGAAGGATCTGCGCTGTCAGATCTTTGAGCATATGGAAAGCCTGCCGATAAAGTACTTTGACACCCACAAGCACGGCGATATTATGAGCGTCTACACCAACGACGTCGACACGCTCAGGCAGATGATAAGCCAGAGTATGCCTCAGCTGTTCTCGAGTATGATAACCATCGTCGCTGTTCTTGTCAGTATGATAATGCTCAGCATCCCGCTCACGGCAGTAACGCTCGCTATGGTAGGCGTTATGTTGCTCGTCACAAAGAAGATCGCCTCAAAAAGCGGAGATTACTTTATTGCCCAGCAAAAGGACCTCGGCGCCGAAAACGGCTATATCGAAGAAATGATGAAGGGCCAAAAGGTCGTTAAGGTATTCAACCACGAGCAAAAGAGCATTGAGGAGTTCAAGGAGCTAAACGACAAGCTGTTCAACAGCTCCTACAACGCCAATAAATTCGCGAATATTTTGATGCCCGTTAACGCGCAGCTCGGCAACGTCAGCTATGTGCTCTGCGCTATTGCCGGATGCTTGCTGTTTGTAATAAGCGGCGGAGTTTGGATAACGCTCGGCAGGATAGTAAGCTTTTTGTCGTTCAACAGAAGCTTCATTATGCCGATCAATCAGCTCAGCCAGCAGATCAACAGCATTGTAATGGCGCTCGCGGGCGCCGAAAGGATCTTTGAGCTGCTCGACGAAGAGAGCGAAAAGGACGAAGGCTACGTTACACTTGTCAACGCCGAGATCAAGGACGGCAAGCTCTGCGAGACCGAAAAGCGCACCGGCGTATGGGCGTGGAAGCACGTTCACCAGGCAACGGGTGAGGTCGAGTACAAGCCGCAGGAGGGCGCGCTTGTTATGGACCACGTCGACTTCGGCTATACCGACGACAAGCTTGTTCTCCACGACGTCGATCTGTACGCAAAGCCCGGACAGAAGATCGCCTTTGTCGGCTCGACCGGCGCGGGTAAGACCACTATAACCAACCTGATAAACCGTTTTTACGATATTCAGGAGGGCAAGATACGCTACGACGGTATCAGTATCAATAAGATCAAAAAGGCCGATCTCCGCCGTTCGCTCGGCATAGTTTTGCAGGAGACAAATCTGTTCAGCGATACAATAATGGAGAATATTCGCTACGGCAGGCTCGACGCCACCGACGAGGAAGTTATCGCCGCGGCAAAGCTCGCCAACGCCGACAGCTTTATCCGCCAGCTGCCTAACGGCTATCAGACCGTTATCAAGGCTGACGGCGGCAACCTCAGCCAAGGTCAGCGCCAGATGCTCGCCATAGCCAGAGCCGCGGTCGCCGACCCGCCGGCGCTCATTCTTGACGAGGCGACGAGCTCGATAGATACCCGTACCGAAAAGATGGTGCAGAACAGTATGGACAAGCTGATGAAGGGTAGGACGACCTTCGTTATCGCCCACAGGCTCTCGACCGTCAAAAACTCCGACTGCATAATCGTCCTGGAGCACGGCAGGATCATCGAGCGCGGTACTCACGACCAGCTGCTCGAGCAAAAAGGCAAATACTATCAGCTCTATACTGGCAAAGCGTCTTAAATAAAACGAAAGGATGACAGGAATGAAGCTCAAAAGAATACTAGCGTCGATAGCGCTTATCCTTACGATCGCTTTCACCCTGTCATCCTGCGACTTTTCATTTTATAACGACATCCCGAAAAGCTATGTTCCAAACGGCGACAAGCTTGTCGCTCATTATCTTGATGTGGGGCAGGGGGATTCGATTTTTATCGAGCTCCCCAACGACCAAACGATGCTCATAGATTCGGGAGAAAACTACCACGGCGCGGCGATAGTTGATTACATCAAGGACTGCGGACATGAAAAAATCGACTACCTTGTCGGCACGCACCCTCATTCCGACCACGTCGGCTCAATGGCGTATATAATCAGGAATTTTGACATCGGCTCGGTCTATCTGCCCGACGCGTCCACCAATACCTATACATACGAAAAAATGCTCGAGGCAATCAAAAAGAAGGGCTTAAAGGTCAACACAGCCAAAACAGGCGTGAGCATTTTGAACGACAGCGAAGAAAACCTCGATATAAATATCTTGGCTCCGTCAAATACAAAGAACGTCAAAAACTTAAACAACACCTCGGTGATCATCAAGCTCAAATACGCCGATACAAGCTTTTTGTTTACGGGCGACGCGGAAAAATCCGAACTTAAAACTCTGAGCGGAGATTTAACCGCAGATGTCCTGAAGGTCGGTCACCACGGCAGCGAAACCTCAACTCCGCAGACCTTGGTAGACGCCGTAAAGCCGAAGATCGCGGTGATCTCCGTCGGCAAGGACAACGATTACGGTCACCCGAGCGCAAAAACGCTCAAAAGGCTCGAAAACGCCGGCTGCGAAATATACCGTACCGATCAACAGCAGACAGTAGCGGTGACGTCGGACGGACATGACCTTAATGTAGAAACAGGCTTCAGAACAATAGAAAGAGATCAGCAATGAAAAGATTTACGGTAGACAGGATCGAAAACAGCAAGGTGGTATTGGAGTGCGAAAACGGCGAGTTCGTCACGCTCGACAGAAAATCGCTCCCGAAAAACATCAAGGACGGCGACGTTCTTAATTTTGAAAACGGAAGCTGCTTTTTCAACGCCGAAGAAACCGACCGCCGAAGCAAAAAGATAAAAAAACTGATGCAGGAACTGTTTGTTGACGAATGATTATATATGTTTGATAAAAAGAAAAAAGGACTTCCGAAGAAGTCCTTTTGTTTTGGTGCGAGCGACGGGACTTGAACCCGTACGTCAAAGACACACGCCCCTCAAACGTGCCTGTCTGCCTATTCCAGCACGCTCGCATTTATTCGAGCATTTTTGCTCAACAGTCGATATTATATCATAGTAAGAGTTAATTGTCAATAGAATCACAAAGATTTTTTTACCACATATTATGACGGCTTCATTTACACGTTAGTTTATTTGAGTGTAGACAAACCCGCGCTTTTCTGATATTATAATAAAAGTAAAGAATACGTTAAATTCAACCAGGGGGTACATTATGGACTTTTTAACACTTGCAAAAGACAGATATTCCGCGCGCAAATTTGTCAGCGGGGATATCCCGGCGGAAGATATCGACAAGATCATCGAGGCGGGTTTATGCGCGCCCACGGCGGTCAATATCCAGCCGTTCAAGATCTGGGCAGTTCAAAGCGCTGAGGCTAAAGAAAAGCTGCTTTCTTTTACAAAGATGAAATTCATCGAGCCCGCGTCCGTGATTTTCGTAATCGGCTCAAACGCCGACAACGCTTGGGTTCGCCCTTACGATCAAAAGAATTTTGCCGATATCGACGCGTCGATCGTGACTACCCAGATGATGCTCGAGATCCACGACCTCGGCTACGGCTCAACATGGATCGGTCACTTTGACGCGGTGTCGATCAAGGATTTCTTCCCGGATATGAACGATTACGAGCTTATCGCGCTTTTGCCCGTCGGAATTATGGCGGAGGATTGCGCTCCGTCCGAAAGACACGCTCAGTCAAAAAGCAGGGAAGAGCTTGTCGAGTTTATTTAAAAAGCATAATACCTACCGGGGCTGCCGCTTGTGGCAGCCTCTTTTGTGTAAAATCACAAAATAAAAAATAATTCAATTTACCTATTGACTTTATAGGGATTGTGTGGTAATATAAACCTACCAAATTGATAGGAGTTATATGTAATGCAAAAATTTGAGTTCCGATGTTGCTTTGATACACGAATGTTTGACGCGCGAATGTAAATATTCCAAACACACATTTCAAATCAAAACAACAAAGGAGTAATTATAATGAGTAAACTTTCAGAAAGAAATTTAAGATTCGAGACAAAACAGCTTCACATCGGTCAGGAAAATCCTGACCCCGTGACCGACGCGCGCGCTGTGCCGATATACGCAACGACCTCTTATGTTTTCCACGACAGCCAGCACGCCGCAGATCGCTTTGGCCTGCGCGACGCGGGCAATATCTACGGCAGACTTACAAACCCGACCCAGGATGTTTTTGAGCGCAGGATCGCCGCTCTTGAGGGCGGCTCGGCAGCCTTGGCGGTAGCCTCAGGCGCAGCCGCGATCAGCTACACAATCCAGGCGCTCGCAAAGGCGGGGGAGAACATTGTCGCCGCCGAGACCATCTACGGCGGAACCTACAACCTTTTGGCGCATACCCTGCCCAATTACGGAATCACGACCAAGTTCGTCGATCCCGATGCAGCAGGCGCGTTTGAAAGCGCGATCGACGAAAACACAAGGGCGATCTATATAGAGACCCTCGGCAACCCCAACTCAAATATCATTGATATCGAAGCGCTCGCAAAGCTCGCCCACGCGCATAATATACCGCTTGTAGTAGACAGCACTTTCGCAACCCCGTTCTTGCTCCGCCCGATAGAGTATGGCGCGGATATCGTAGTTCATTCCGCCACAAAGTTCATCGGCGGTCACGGCACGGCTATCGGCGGCGTTATCGTCGAGAGCGGCAAATTCGACTGGGCTCAGAGCGGCAAGTTCCCGCAGTTCTCCGAGCCCAACCCCTCATATCACGGCGCGGTATTCACACAGGCAGCGCCCGGAGCGTCCTTCGTAACATACATCAGAGCGATCTTGCTCCGCGACACAGGCGCTACGCTCTCGCCGTTCCACGCGTTCATCTTCCTGCAGGGTCTCGAGACCTTGTCGCTCAGGGTCGAGCGCCACGCCGAGAACACCAAAAAGGTCATCGAATTTTTGGTAAATCACCCCAAGGTCGAGCGCGTAAATCATCCCTCGACCGACGATTCGCCCTATAAGGCTCTGTATGAAAAATACTTCCCCAACGGCGGCGGTTCGATCTTCACCTTTGACGTAAAGGGCGGCGAGGAAGAGGCTAAAAAGTTCATCGACAATCTTCAGATCTTCTCGCTTCTCGCGAATGTCGCCGACGTCAAGTCGCTCGCTATCCATCCTGCCTCAACGACCCATTCCCAGCTTTCCGAAGCGGAGCTTGAGGAGCAGGGCATCCGCCCGAGCACCGTTCGCCTCTCGATCGGCACAGAGCATATCGACGATATAATTGAGGATTTGGCGGAAGCATTTGATTCGATTTAATCAGTCCATTTTATTACTCATCTTTCCCCAAAAAAGGGCAGTCCGAATACGGATTGCCCTTTTTAATGTTTATGAAAACGGTTAGTTAAGACCGCGCCGATAATATAACTCGTTGCTACAGGTTGTTGCCGAGCGTGATTATCTCCGCCCATTCAACGGGCCCGATAGCGCCCGTCTGTTCTATACCCAAATACTGCTGAAAGGCGATCACCGCCGCCTTTGTCTTGGCGCCGAATATCCCGTCGACCGCGATGGCGGGTATCTCGGGCGTATTCTCTCCGATTTTGTTGAGGTAGCCCTGGATTATCCTCACGCTCTCGCCGCGGTCTCCCTCAACGAGGAATTTGCCAGGGTAAGGCTCGCCGATAGCGCTCTGATAATTCGCCGGCAGCTCGCTTACGACCATTCTGTAAACCTGCTCTATCCTGTTAAAAACATTCGCGTCGACTACGTCGGTAACGGGCAAGCCGTAGTTGTTCTGAAAGGTAAAAACCGCGTCGCGCGTCAGCTCGCCGAAAAATCCCGTTATCGGTATCGGCGGGAGCTCGGGGTAAAAGTAGCCGATAAACGCGAGGTAATATTGAAGCGCCTCGACGTCAAGCCCCTGGCTTCCCATACTGAGCTCGCGTGTGTACCTCCGCGAGACCTCGGAGATAGTAAGCCCTTCGCCCGTCAGCTCGGACAGCCGCTTGACCGAGGCGTAGATCTGTTTGATTTTGTACCAGGTAGCCTTGCCGACTATCCCGTCGGCGTCGAGGTTAAAAATCTCCTGAAACTTTTTGACGGCGCTCTCGGTCTCGCGGTCATAAACGCCGTTGATGTATTGGATTTTTGGGATCGCCGGGTAGTTCTGAGATATTCTGTTGAGCTCGCGCTTTATCGTCACAACATCGTCGCCGAACGAGCCTATCCTCAGCGCTGTCCCCGGGTAAGACTGCGTATTGCCTCCGACCGGCGCGTTGTAAACGATCGAAACATCGTCGCCGTAATAGTAGCGGATGATCTCTATCGGTGACATCCCGCGGTTGGCAAGGGTAACGCTGCCCCACTGCGAAAGCCCGTTGCAGCTTGTGGTGTAGCCGTCGCAAAACTGCGCGTACAGCGGCTCAACATTACCGCGGCGCACAAGGTAGTTGTTAAAGATCTCGTCCACTATCGCGCTGATGTTGTCGTAAACAACGCCGTTTTTGTTATACGCCTGGTCGATGGCGGTGTTGTTCGTTATGTCAAAATCATAGCCGCGGCTGCGGTAGTATTCGGTATACACGCGGTTGAGCGCGAATGAGATCTGCGCCAAAATATTAGCCCTCACCGCGCTCTCGGGCCAGGTGGGATATATCTCTGACGAAGCCACATTTTTGATGTACTCGGTAAACGAAACGGTCAAATTCTCGGCGGGCTGATTAGGTCTGCCGAGGTGCACCGTGATG
Source organism: Ruminococcus sp. (assembly GCA_045116595.1). Classification (GTDB taxonomy): domain Bacteria; phylum Bacillota; class Clostridia; order Oscillospirales; family Acutalibacteraceae; genus Ruminococcoides. The sequence continues at coordinate 11,047 of JBGULZ010000173.1, forward strand.
TAGGTTGGGATAATAGGGGTCATATCATCGCTCCATTCCCACGCCGAGCGGATTCAGGCTGATCGGCAAAATAGTTTCGACCCTGTCGTAGATGTTCACGGGGCAGTCCACGACCGCCTCAAACCCCGGGTGATAAGCTGAGATAAGATACTGCGTGTCGCTGTCGGGAGCGGTCTGCGGACTCTGACTTTCCGCGCCCGGCTTTGACGGCAGCACGATCTCGTTGACGATCCCCGAAGAATCCGTCGCGTCGTTGTAAAGGGAATACCGCTTTCCCTTGTAGATCATCGAGACGTCAACAAAAACATCCTTTATCGGGAACGCGTCCTGCGCCACGCTCGCCTGGATCTTGAGCGACCCGCGCCCCGTGTTCTCGTTGATATATTCCTGATATTCGGGCTTGAACGGAGTCTCGCCCGAGGGCTTTGGTGTATTTTCGGCCATAAAAAATCTCCTTTCGCTGCTTATATAATACGCGGCAAAAAGGAGAGTGTGATACCTACTTTACATTAAACAAAAAACCTTCTCCCTCGTGGAGAAGGTGGGCGATTCGCTTGCGAATTGGTCGGATAAGGGGTTCGCCGAAGGCGACATAGGTTTGCGCAATATAGAAAAAAGCCGTCATTCTGAGGCGTGCCGAAGAATCTCATACCTCATTAACTGACGTTGGTGTTAACACAATGAGATCCTTCGCTAAAGCTCAGGATGACAGCGTATATATTTCCAAAAAAGAACAAAGAGTTAAGAGCGATAAACTCTTAACTCTCAACTCATAACTCTCAACTCTTAAAATTATACTTTGTCAGTCGTCAAATTCCGCTGAGATTTTTTGGAGCTTTATTTATTATCTTCTATTTCAGCCAAACGCTTATCGGCATAATTTGTAATACAAATTATCGGATTCCAAATGCTGATATTTCTGTATTGTCTTTGACTCAAAAGCTCAGGGTTAGGATAACTTAAATGTGTTGGTCGGATTTCCTTGGGCGGAAAATTATATGATTGAAATACCGAAAACTCTGAAACATTCAAAGGCGACGGCAAATAAGTATCTTTGTCAACTATATGTTTTTGTAAAGCCGTAACGGATAAAAGATCATAGTCTGTACCGTTGTCAGCTGCTTTGGCGCATATTGTTGCTCTTAACTTCTGACCCTCTGTAAACTCGGTTTTGTCTGCCAAATTCCGCTGAATCGCGGTAACGTCCAGAACCGTTACACAACCGTCTCCGTCAACATCGCCTAACAATGCGTCGTCAAGCGTCATTTTGTCATAACATTCAAGAAGATCAAAGAACGCGGTAGTGACTTCCTTTTTTTGAATGTAAGTCAGGAAATCCCCGTTGATATTCAAATAATCCTCTCTTACGGATGTCAATACCTCATACAATTTGTTTCTGTATGCAACAAAACTCTGCCAATCTTCCTCGCTGTACCAACTGTTGTTGTTATTCTCCATAAACGACAAATAACAAGAGTATGCGGCAAATTGCGGATTTATGACCGGATTGTCCAATAAATTCAACAACCTCGCATAATTGGAATTGATCGCGTTGAATTGTGACAAGCTGCCCTTATCACATAACAGCAAGCTTCCATCATCAATAATACTGTTGCTGATTTTACCCATCTCTGATGTATAAGCTTCATCATAAGGCGGTGCAACAGGATTCCCTACACTGTCATTCGACGTATATAAAGCCGCCTTTTTCATCATAACCGTTATCTGCTGCTTTTGTTCATCGGTCAAATTGACAGGAACTTCTTCCTGCGGCGACGTTGGGTCAGTATTGTCCAAATTACCTGTCAGCCGTTGCTCGTCATCGGGGATATATCCGCTCTCGGCGTAAACTCCGGTCAACGCAGCTGAAATCAAGCATATTGCCGCAGCAGCGCAGCAGAAGAACTTTTTGATCACTGTGCGTTTTTTCACATCAAAAACCTCCTTATAAAAATTTTATTGCTTATTAAAATGTACAATTGTTGGCATCTTTATCATACCGTATTACAGGACTTTTCGCAATTCAAAAATTCACTTGTCAATTTGTCGGTTTTGCACAACAATGTGAAGTAATGATGTAGGGGCGAGCATTGCTCGCCCGCGAAAAACTGCAACATTTGCCATAAATTCTTTATCAATAATCAATACCTTCCATTTCACATAACGTATAAAAGCCTTGCAGATCCATAGATAAATATTCTGATTTACTTAGCACTACCTCGAACTGAGCCCCAAGGAACGGGCAGATATCATAATTAATCAAATGAGCTTTCATAAAATCTTCCGTTTCATGGGTATTTATTTTTGTGATAAAGCTGACATACGGCTTGAACTCAGAAATCTTATCAGCCGTAAATCTTTGAATGTCGACTGCGTCTAAAATATCAATTCTGTTGTCACCATTTACATCTCCAACACTGTATTGCGTATTTGTCAGACGATAATCCAAAGCGTTATTTGGAATAGTTGCTTCTGCTACCGCCTTTTTTTGAATATATACCGAGTCAAAAACATCGGTTTCTCCATCACGATTAATATCGCCCATAACATAATACTTATCCGAAATCGAATTATACGCATAAAGCATTTCATGAAAGCGAGTAGTTATTTCTTTCATTTGTTCATCGGTATATAAATACAACGCTCTTTGTTCACGTTCACGCGTTTCTTCATTATAATCAAGCACATAATAATCTATTCCTTGATTGTCATCAAGCGCGGCTTTAAGATTGGCGATCGTGTTTTGAAATTCGTTCCATTCGATTTCCGGATAATAAACATTTTGGAGCTTTGAGGCTTTTTCATAGGATTTCCACGCGTACTTTTGATAGATGTTTGAGTTATATAAAAGATTCTTTGAGTTATAATAAGCGTTCAAATAATCTTCTGATGTTGAGTCGGGATTTTTTAATACAGCATCGGCATCATCAATTGCAAAATAAAAATCCAGTTTCATATATATGTCCGGTTTTCCCGTTGGCTCAATAATATGACGGTAACAATAGTTTGTAAAAAGTTCGAGCCTTCTTTTGTTTACATCAGTTGTTTCTGTTGCCGAAACGCTGTATGCCGCGCAGGACAAAACGGTAACAAGGGCGAGGATTATAGATATTATTTTTTTCATTTTTATCTATCCTTTCTTTTCTTTAATCAAGATTAAGAGGACGGTTCAATACCCCTCTATTAATAAAACGCTTTAAAACACCGTTTTGGTTACTTTTTTTTTGAAAATTTTTTTGATTAGCCAAAAATCCGTAAATTAAAAAGACGCACAACCTAAGCTGTGCGCCAAAAACACACGGCTCATTTGTCGCCAAACAAAATTCATATCTATTTCCGAAAGAATGAGATATTAGAGCCTGTATTTTTACCATAGGTAAATAATACAAACTTTCGGAAATATAAAATTTTGTTTGGCACCTATATAATACCATATTACAGGACTTTTCGCAATCCAAAAATCCCCCTGTCAATTTGGCGGTTTTGCACAACAAAAAAACAGCTGTCATTCTGAGGCGTGCCGAAGAATCTCATTGTCTTACTACTGACGTTAGTTGAAGAGGTATGAGATTCTTCGCTAAAGCTCAGAATGACAGCGTGTTTATTTCTAAAAAAGAATAAAGAGTTAAGAGCGATAAACTCTTAACTCTCAACTCATAACTCTTAACTCTTAAAAAACTTTATCCTCGGCATTATAAGCTGTGCGCAGAGTCCCGTGAACGCTCCCGCGAGACATCCCGACACAAGCAAAAACGGATAATACGCGACTATTTCTACCGTCTGGGTCACTATCACCGCCGCGATCATCTGACCTGTGTTGTGCAGAACCGCGCCGAAGACGCTCGCTATCCAGATGTGTTTTTCGTCGATTATCCTTTTGAGCAGCAACATTCCAATCAGGCACAAAAAAGCGCCCGACGCGCTGTAGATAAGCGCCGTAAAGTTGCCGCTGAAAACCGAGCCGAGCAGCAGCCTTACCGTGACGATCATCGCGACCTCATACGCCTTGTAGTGATACACCGCAAAGACCGTGATAATGTTCGCGAGCCCCAGCTTGATCCCCGGGATGGGGAAGGGGTTCGGAATCTGCAGCTCAACTATAAATATGATCAGAGATACCGCCGTGAGCACCGACAGCTCGGCGATCCTTTTAGCCTTCATAATCTTTCCTTAATTCTATATTAGAATAATAATCATCTTGCGACAGCGTCAACTTCCGCGTCGCTTCCGTCCGTAAACTCAATAACAAGGTGGTTCGGCAGACAGACTATCGGCATTGAGGATGAGCTCAGCCAGCCCGTTTCAACGCAGGTTTTGTCGGGACATTCGGCGCTTTTCACCCTGATTTTGCCGTCCTTTATCTCGACCGTGTTCGAGCTGCCGCCGTAGGGGATAACAAATTCCTTATCCCCGGTCTTGCTCAGGTCAAAGGTGTACAGCACCTCATTGTCGCGCTTGATTTTGACCGTGCTTTTCTTTGGCGAAAACAGCACGAACAGACTCCCTATAATTCCGATAAAGAATATTAAAACACAAATAAGAATAAGAATTTTGTACTTCATTATATCAATTCAAAGCGGTTGATCTTCTGTCCCGCGTGCCACAGGCTCTCGACAAACATATCGTAAGGCCTTGCCCAAACGTCCTCAGGGTGGTCGACCGACCTGTAAATAACAAGCTTTTCGCCGGTCTCGCTGTGCTTCGCAAAGCCCGTTACCTCATAGACGTTGCCCTTGTAGTGACGGTACTTTTCGCCGATAACGACCCCTTCCTTTTGAGGAGCTTCTTTTTTATTCTCGCTGTCGTCGCTCTCAGTGCTTACGGGAGCGTCAAGGTCGAGCGTAAAGTTGCCGTTGTTTACAACGAGTATCCTTGTTGAGTAAGCCTCAACTTCGAGCTCGCACCAGCCGTTGCAGTCAAACACCTGATTGCCGTTCATAACATCGGTGAGCTTCGCGTTGCAGCGCGAGTCAAACCCGACTCTCTCTGTGTGGTCGGTCAGGTTGAACATAACAAACACTGTCTGGGTGTCGGTATAGCGCTTAAAAACGAGCTTTTCGTTCATAATATTGACGTTCTCAAACTTGCCGTATTTGAGCGCCTCAAGAGCCAGCCTGATCTTTCCGAGCTTGGCTATATGGTCAAACAGCTGATAGTTGGCGTTGGGCACATTGTTGAGGTCAAGGCACGGCCTAAGCTCATAATCGCTCTCGCGAGTTCTTTTACCCTCGACGCCGTACTCGCTGCCGTAGTAGATCGACGGCACGCCTGGCATAGTGTAGAGCAGGGTGTAGACGGGGTAGAGGTGGTTTTTATCGCGAAGGCTGCTCGCTATCCTGTTGACATCGTGGTTGTCGACAAAGTTGTAGGTGTAGATATTCTGATAGATACCGCCGTTTTGGAACTGCCTTTGCAGCGAGTGCGCGATCTCAAAATAGTTGTGGTCGTTGTGGCTCGAGTAGATACCCTTGTAGCACTCGTAGTTCGTCACCGAATCAAGCGCGTCGGGGTTAGCCCAGCGGTTGTAGTCGCCGTGGGTGATCTCGCCGTACATCCAAAAATCGGGCTTTTTGGACTTGCAGAGGTTCTTTAATTTCTTGAAAAATTCGATGTCGATAACGTCGGCGGCGTCAAGGCGCAGACCGTCTATCTTGAACTCGTCAATCCAGAAGCTTACCGCGTCCAAAAGATAGTTCACCACGTCGGGATTCTGCAAATTCAGCTTTACAAGGTCGTAGTGACCTGCCCAGCCCTCGTACCAAAACGGGTCGCCCATAGGGCTGTTGCCGTCAAAGTTGAGATTTTGGAACCAGCCGCAGTAGGGTGAATCCCACTTTTTTTCCTGAACGTCCCTGAACGCGAAAAAATCCCTGCCGACGTGGTTGAAAACTCCGTCAAGCAAAACCCTGATACCGTTTTCGTGAAGCGTATCGCAGATTTTTTTGAAGCTCTCGTTATCGCCGAGGCGGCAGTCGACCTTTTTGTAGTCGATAGTATCATAACCGTGGCGCGAGCTCTCAAAAAGCGGGTTGAAAACGATAGCGTTCACGCTGAGCTTCTTAAAATGCCCGATACAGTCATAGATCTTGTCGAGCCTGTAGTTGAGCTCGCCGTCGTTTTCCTTAGGCGCTCCGCAAAAGCCGAGCGGATAAATATTGTAAATGATAGATTCGTTTATGTAACTCATAACATCACTCCTTTTCAAAACCTGATTATAGCACAAAATTTACTATTGTGCAAATCTCAAAATTGTGTTACAATAGATTGGTAATAATTTGCTTACGGAGGATATTATGAATAAAATTCCCGAAAATAAAACAAGAAAAAGGCTCAGGATCACGCTCTGCGTGCTCTATCTTTTACAGCTTGTATTCTGCGCATGGCCGTATTACGCGTTTATACAGGACGGACAAATAGTTTCAAATTCTGTTTATGAAATGCTAAGCGCGCTCGGCACGGGAAACGTTATCGGCGTATCGCAATCGGAGTTTGACGCCATCAACCGCGCGCTGCCGATGTACTTCATTCCGGTGATAATCCCCATTATCGGCTTTTTCTTTTGCGCGTTCGATAAAGAGAGAAATTTGAAAAACGTCGTATCTCTTTTGCTTGCTTTGGGCGGAGTAGTAACTATTTTATACTTGGTTCCGTTATCTCTGTTATCTCTCGGCTCTTTGTTCGCGCTGCTCGATTATCTTTTGATTAGCTTTTTGTCGTCGATCTCTATTATGGCGCGGTATACCAAAAGCAAAGAAGATATTGAAAAAGAAAAAAAGCAGAATATAAATAAAAGCTGATAGCTTTTGTATAAAAATAACCCGCTGTCCTGTTGATTATTTCAGTGACAGCGGATTTTTTATCCTTATTAAATAACGTAGTCGTTCGCGACCATTTCCTTTTGGTTGTCGAGGATATCCTGAAGCGTGATGTTGTCAAGATAATCGGATATGACCTTGTTGAGCCCCTTCCAAAGCGGCAGGGTGACGCAGTCATCGCGCCTCGGACATTCAACGGGATCATAATCAAGACACGCTACGGGAGCGATGCTTCCCTCGGTGAGCCTTAAAATATTGCCCACGCTGTATTTATCGGGAGATTTGGCGAGCTTGTAACCGCCCTGATAACCGCGGTTGGCGCTTAGCACATCCGAGCGGTTGAGCACGGGGATTATCTGCTCAAGATATTTTTTAGAGATATTCTGCCTTTTGGCAATGTCCTTTAACGCGATATACCCGTCGTTTTGATGTTCCGCCAAATCGAGCAGCATCCTAAGGGCGTATCTGCCTTTTGTCGATATTTTCAAACAAATCCCACCAATCTACTAAGTTATTAGTATTTTATCATATTTGAATATTATTTTCAAGTTTTTCGTAAAAAAACACTTGATTGTTTTTCAATAAAATAGTAGAATAGGTTTTATAACTGATCAAGCAAACAAAAGAGGTAATAAAATGAAAAAAAGTATCTCGGGCGTTTTAGCCCTTATTCTCGCGGCAGCGCTGGTTCTGTCAATAACCGGCTGCGGTAAGAAAAACAGCAATAATCAAAGCTCAGAGCAGCAGCAGAGCAACTACCATAATTCAGACATAGAGGCAAAGGATCTGCTCTATAATTTAGAGATGATTGATTTTCAGGGAATGGTAGAAAATAAAGACGTTGACCCCGTGTATGCGGATTTCGCGGTAAAGCTCTCGCAGAACGCCGATAAAAAGGATGAGAATCTTTTGGTTTCCCCTATGTCCGTAATGTACGGCTTGATGATGCCCGCCAACGGCGCAAAGGGCGATACCCTTGCCCAGTTTGAAAAAACTCTCGGCGCAAACACCTATACGCTCAACCGCTATCTGTACTTCACGATGGAGGGCGAGTATCCCAAGGATTCCGCTAAGTTTGAGATCGGCGATTCAATGTGGATCAATAATTCGATCGGCTACGAAGGCAGTAAAGAATATCTGAAATCGATGCACACCTTCTTTGACGCGAGTATTTTTACGGCTGATTTTAAAAATGTCGAGAAGGATATCGGTCTTTGGCTCAGTGACAAAGGGGTAAGCCAAAACACTAAGCTTGTTCCCGCCGAATCGGACGTAATGACCTCCATAAACTCCTATATGCTCAAAGCTCCGTGGAACACCGCTTTGGCTGCGGACAAAGCAAATACAAAATTCACCGCTTCAAACGGCAGTCAGCTTGACGCCGAATTTCTCAGCGGTAACGCCGAGCGCCTGCTGAAAAGCGACAAGGCGCAGGGCTTTGCGAAAACCTTCAAGGGCGACCATTACGCCATGGCGGTTCTTATGCCGAACGAGGGCGTAAGCGTAGAGGATTATCTTAAATCCCTCACGGGCAAGAGCGTTACAAGTATTCTCTCAACAGCGGAAGAGAAGAACGTCAGCGTCTCTATGCCGAAGATCACTCAGACGAGCGATATAAGCGTTAAAGAGCCGCTTCAAACAATGGGTATCAAGGACGCGTTTGACAGCAGCAAGGCTGATTTTTCGGTTATGGGCAAGTCGAATGAGAACATGGTCCTTTCCGATGTCGTTGCGGACACCGCGATGACGATCGACGCAAACGGCGTTAACGCAACAGTCGCTAACTCAAGCAAAAACACAGTGACAAAAGCCGACGCGACTATCACGGTCAACCGCCCGTTCGTTTATATGATCTATGATTTAGAGCAGAACATCCCGAAGTTTATCGGTACATACAAAAAAGCGTAAGCGTTTTAGCGCGCAATATAAAAAGCAGGCGATAATGCCTGCTTTTGCTTTTTAAAATTCAGTAAATATCAGGTGAGCTACAGCGTTGTCGAGCACAAGCGTCTTATTGCTGCCGGCAGGCTCGATATTCCCGTATAATCTGCCGAAGACGACCGCGGTCTTGCCCATATCGGCGACCATCGCCTTGCCCGAGACCGTGAACGGCTTGAACGAGATATCGATGCTTCTTTCCTTGTCGTGGAAGAACACGGGGCGGTCGATCCTTTTTGGAGTGCCCTTAACGGCTATCTGCGAGAGCTTATGCAGACTTCCGTCAACAAAATAACAGTTCTCGCTGCCGTAACGGTTGTCGCCGACGCGGCTCGCAAGGCAGAGCGTAAAGCGCTTGCCGCCGAGCGCGCAGTCAGCGCTGAGCCTTTGGTAATTATGCAGCCTCGGTTTTCTGAACCTTGTCTGGTCGTAATACGCGCGGGCGGAGTCCGCACCGAGGTCATATACCATACTGCCCGCCTTGATGAATCCCTGCGCGCTGTAACAGGGCATAAAGCGTTTCAGGTAGTAGTATTTTCTGTTTCTCTCAAACGGAGCGAGCTGGTCGAGAACGTCACTATTATTCTTTAAAAGAAAAATATCAAAGCTCAGCATATCCAAGCTGCCGAACCGGTAAAAAACACATTTCAGGCTTTTTCCCTCGGTATTTTGCGAGATCAGAAGCTTCAGCCACTTGTCCTCATATTCAAACTCTCCGCCGCCCGCGATATCGGACAGCGGCTTTTTTATTATCTTATGCTTTTTTATAATGCTGTCGCAGACAACGCCGCCGCGTTTCAAATCCGCAAGCGCTATCTTTATCCCGAACGCCGCGCCCAGGTTTTCGATAGACAGATACATCGCGCATTCGCCGCTGCTGATAAAGTAAGTATCGCGCTGACTGTGTCTGCTTGACGGATCATACATAAATACCGGCTTTTTTGCCCAGCCTGCGTTCCTAACCATACCGTCAGACTCAAAAACCGTACAGCTCCCGGTGTATTCCTTTTGCATCCTATCACTCCAAGACCTCAAAATCCGATATGATTATATCACAATCATTTTGCTTTTCAAGAATTATAACAGGATTGTAAATCATAATCAAACACCTTTGGGAATAGTGTATAAGTAAAAGGTGTGATTATGTGAAAAAACTCGTGATTTTATTGATTTTACCAATGGTTATGCTGTTTTGCGGCTGTACTCAAAACGCTCCGAGCCCGCAAAATGAGCTTATATCCTCACGTTGGACGGCAAAACTTGAGGGCGGGGCGGAGGTCGAGCTTCAATTTTATGGCGAGCCCGGCGATATGTCAGCGGATTTTAAGATAACAAATGCCGGAAAATCCGTGAATATCAGCGGAGATTGCCTGACAGACGGCAGCAGCTTTGTGATTTTTGACGAGTCGATTTCACAAAACTTTGCCTTTGATTACACTCCAAAGGGTAATACTCTCGATATTTCTTACAGCGGAAGCACATTGACCCTGCAAAAACAGTCATAAAACGAACAAATAATATTGCCATTTTCAACCGTTTGTGATATAATGTTTTAGTATGTACCATTTTACCATTTTTTCGGAGGAATTGTTTTGGTAGTGTTTGGAATCGACCCGGGCTACGCCATTGTGGGCTGGGGCGCAATCAGCTTTCAGTCAAATACCTACAAGGCTATCGGCTACGGTTCCGTAGAAACCGAGGCGCACACGGATTTTAACGAGCGGCTGGAGTATATTTACGACGAGCTCTATTCTATCCTGAGCCGCTGCCGCCCGGACGCGCTTGCCATTGAGCGGCTGTATTTCCAGACAAACCAAAAGACCGCGATAAAGGTCGCGCAGGCGAGGGGAGTGACCCTGCTCGCGGCGCAAAAGCTCAAAATACCTATCTTTGAGTACACGCCTTTGCAGGTCAAAACCGCGGTTACGGGCTACGGAAAGGCGCGCAAGCCGCAGGTGATGGAGATGACGCGCAGGCTTTTAAAGCTCGAAGAAATGCCAAAGCCCGACGACACCGCCGATGCTCTCGCAATAGCGATCTGCCACGCACAGGCGGCAGGAAGCGAGCTCAGAATGAAGATGTACAGTAAAAGCAATAATTATCAATAATTTAACTCTAAACTCTTAACACTAAACTCTACAGGTGATAAAATGTTCTATTCCGTAAGAGGAAAATTGATTTATATGGACGCGACCGCAGCGGTCGTCGAGTGCGGCGGGGTCGGCTATAACTGCCAGACCACGATGAACACTCTGAAAACTTTAAGAATGGGCGACGAGGTAACGCTGTACACCCACCTAAACGTCCGCGAGGACGCTATGGAGCTATTCGGCTTTTCAACAAAGACCGAGCTCGATACGTTCAAAACGCTGATCGGCGTCAGCGGCGTCGGTCCCAAGGCAGGCCTTGCGATACTCTCGGTTTTATCCCCCGAGCAGGTAGCTATGGCGATCGCCACTGATGATGTAAAGACTATCACGCGCGCGCAGGGTGTAGGCAAAAAGATCGCTCAGCGCATCGTGCTTGAGCTAAAGGACAAGCTCGCGAAATCTCTCGCGACCGACGACGGAATGAGTCAGGTAACCGGAGCCGCGGTGAACGCTTCCTCGGGCAATATCCCCAAGGCTATCGAAGCCCTCGGAGTCCTCGGTTACGCTCCGTCGGACGTTTCTCCGGTACTCGCGACTCTCGACAGCGCGCTGCCCGTTGAGCAGCTTATAGCGCAAACTCTCAGACAGATGGGAAGACAGTAATGAGCAACACGCATTTTTCAGATGATTTTGATTTTGAAAACAGAATAATGGACACCAACGAGATCCCCGAGGATACCGCTGACAGCGATAACCCGCTCCGCCCTAAAAACCTTGACGAGTACATCGGACAGGACAAGGCGAAGGACAATCTCAGGGTGTATATAGAGGCGGCGAAGATACGCCGCGAAACGCTCGACCATGTTTTGCTTTACGGACCTCCCGGTCTCGGCAAAACCACCCTCGCGGGTATCATCGCGAACGAGCTCGGCGTCAATATCCGCATAACCTCGGGCCCCGCGATAGAAAAGCCCGGCGATCTGGCGGCGCTGCTGACGAATCTCAACGAGGGCGACGTGCTCTTTATTGACGAGATCCACCGCCTCAGCCGTTCGGTAGAGGAAGTTTTGTATCCCTCAATGGAGGACTTCGCGATAGACATCATAACGGGCAAGGGTCAAATGGCGGCGTCTTACCACCTGCCTTTACCGAGGTTCACGCTCGTCGGCGCGACCACAAGGGCGGGTCAGCTGACAGCCCCGCTGCGCGACCGTTTCGGCGTGCTTTTAAGGCTTGAACTCTACACCCCCGAGGAGCTCGCGCAGATCGTTACCCGCAGCGCGGGGATACTCGGTATACAGATAGATTATGAGGGAGCGATAGAGGTCGCCTCGCGCTCGCGCGGAACACCGCGAATCGCCAACCGTATGCTAAAGCGCGTCCGCGACTTCGCGCAGGTAATGTCGGACGGAGTCATCACTCTCGACACCGCCAGAACCGCGCTTGACCGTCTCGAAATAGACGAGCTCGGGCTCGATCAAAACGACAGACGTATGCTCGAAGCTATCATCCGCTTCTACAACGGCGGACCCGTAGGACTCGAGACCTTAGCCGCGGCAATCGGCGAGGAAGCGGTCACTATTGAGGACGTCTACGAGCCTTATCTTATGCAGATCGGCTTTTTGAGCCGCACACCGCGCGGACGCTGCGTTACCGCCGAGGCGTGCAGACATCTCGGCTACGACTTCCCGAAGGGAGCAGTTCAGGGCTCCGCGACTCAGCCGAATTTATTTGACAATTGATTTTGTTGGGGCGAGCAGTGCTTGCCCGCGGGCGGTCAATAACCGCCCCTACAATAAGATTTAAATTTAGGAAGATGACATAATGCGATTATCCGAAAACTGGAAGGATTATGAGCTTATCGACACCTCGGACGGCGAACGCCTTGAACGCTGGGGAGATATAATCCTTATACGTCCCGACCCGCAGATCATCTGGTCGTCGGGAAAAAAGAATCCGCTGTGGAAAAACGCCCACGCGCGTTACCACCGCTCAAACAAGGGCGGAGGCCACTGGGAGCAGTACAAAAAAGTTCCCGCGCGCTGGACAATAAACTACGGAGAGCTTGTATTCAATATAAAACCAATGGGCTTTAAACACACCGGAGTTTTCCCCGAGCAGGCGGTAAACTGGGATTTTGCCGCGAAAAAGATCAGGGAACAAAACCGTCCCCTAAAGGTGCTCAACCTGTTCGGCTACACCGGCTGCGCGACCCTTTCGTGTATGAAAGCGGGCGCTATGGTCTGCCACGTTGACGCGTCAAAGGGTATGGTGAGCTGGGCAAAAGAAAACGCCCAATCAAGCAAAATTGCCGACAAGCCCGTCCGCTGGCTGGTTGACGACTGCGTAAAATTCGTGCAGCGCGAGATCCGCCGCGGCAATCACTACGACGGCATAATTATGGATCCCCCGTCCTACGGCAGAGGCCCGGGCGGCGAGGTCTGGAAGCTCGAAGAACAGCTCTATTCGCTCGTTACCCTGTGTATGCAGGTCATGAGCGACGACCCCGTATTTTTTATTCTAAACTCCTATACAACGGGCTTAAGCCCCGCTGTGATGCAATATCTGCTCGGCGTGCTGCTTCAAAACAAATTCGGCGGCAAGGTCTCGAGCGACGAAATCGGACTAAAGGTGACCGACACGGGTCTTGTTTTGCCGTGCGGCTCAACCGCGATCTGGGAGAATTAAAATGAATTTTATCTCGATACAGGATGTGTATTTTTCCTATGACGATCCGAGCGAGAACCCAAACGCGCCAAACGCGGTAGACGGCGTTTCGCTCGAGATCGAAAAAGGCGAGTTTGTGGCTGTTATCGGTCACAACGGCTGCGGAAAATCCACACTTGCCAAGCATCTTAACGCAATGCTATTGCCCGACAGGGGCAAGGTGTATGTGGACAATGATGACACCGGCGACGAAGAAAAAACTTATGATATAAGAGAAAAGGTAGGTCTTGTCCTGCAAAACCCCGACAACCAGCTTGTAGCCTCTATCGTGGAGGAGGATGTTGCTTTCGGTCCCGAAAACCTCGGAGTCGAGCCCGCCGAGATCCGCAAAAGGGTAGACGAAGCGCTCAAGGCGGTCGATATGTACGAGTACCGTCTCCACGCTCCGTACAAGCTCTCGGGCGGACAAAAGCAGAGGATAGCTATCGCGGGCGTGCTCGCGATACAGCCCCAATGCATCGTGCTTGACGAACCCACCGCTATGCTCGACCCGAGCGGCAGGGCAGAGGTAATGGAAACCCTCTTAAAGCTCAACCGCGAAATGGGTATCACCGTCGTTTTGATCACCCACTATATGGAGGAGGCTGTCCAGGCAGACCGGGTAGTGGTGATGGACAGCGGCAAGATACTAACTCAGGGCATGCCTGATGAGGTTTTCTCACAGGTCGAGCTGCTAAAAAAACACAGACTTGACGTGCCGCAGGCGTCAGAGCTTGCTTTCAGGCTCAAAGGCTGCGGCGTTAAGATAGAGCAGATACCGCTTACCGCGGAGGACTGCGTAAAAATGCTCGGGGAGGTGCTTGGATGAGCGAGATCCTCGAACTCAAAAACCTCGGCTTTGTCTATGGACAGGGTACGCCGTTTGAAAAACGCGCCGTGAACAACGTAAGCCTTAAAATCAATAAAGGCGAGTTTATCGGTATTATCGGCCACACCGGTTCGGGCAAATCCACACTTGTGCAAATGCTCAACGGGCTTATAAAGCCCACCGATGGCGAGGTCATCCTCGATGGCAAAAATATCTGGGACGAGCCCAAAAAGATCCGCTCCGTCCGATTCAAGGTCGGAATGGTGTTCCAGTACCCCGAGTACCAGCTGTTTGAAGAGACCGTCTACAAGGATATTTCCTTCGGCGCGATCAACAAGGGCTTGAGCGGCGACGAGCTCGATAATGCGGCAATAAGCGCCGCAGAGTTTACCGGCTTAAAGCCCGGTCTGCTCGATAAATCACCGTTTGACCTCTCCGGCGGAGAAAAACGCCGCGCGGCGATCGCGGGAGTAATCGCGATGGATCCGGATGTGCTCATCCTCGATGAACCCACAGCCGGTCTTGACCCGATGGGACGTGAGATACTGCTCAGCCAGATCACGCGCTACCACAAGAAAAAGGGAAACACGGTCCTGCTTGTATCCCACAGTATGGAGGATATAGCAAGGGTCGCCGACAGAGTGATGGTGATGAACAGCTCAGAGCTTGTTATGTTCGACAAGACAAAAGAGGTGTTCTCCCATGGTGACGAGCTTGAAAAAATCGGGCTAAAGATCCCGCAGATCACAAAAATAATGCAGAGCTTAAAAGAACGCGGATACGATATCCCCGACGGGATACTAAATGTTGACGAAGCCTTGTTCGTTCTTACGGCTCTCCTTAAAAAGGAGGGCAAAGTATGGTAAGAGATGTAGCCTTCGGTCAGTATTTCCCGGGCGACAGCATTATCCATAAGCTTGACCCCCGCGGAAAGATAATCGTTTTCATCGCGTTTGTTGTGGTGATCTTCTGCACCTTCAACTATTTTTCGCTCGCGATCACAGTCGCCTTTACCGCGCTGTTCTTGATCCTGAGCAAGATCCCCGCCAAATTCTATTTCAAAAGCCTAAAGGTGATAATCTTCATCGTCATCATCACTTCGGTTTTTAACCTGTTCTACGGCTCCGGAGATCCGATTTGGCAATGGTGGATAATAAAAGTAACGTGGAACGGTATCCACAGGGCTGTTTTTGTAACGGCGCGCATAATCTGCCTGATTTTGGCGAGCTCATGCCTGACCTTTACTACCTCGCCCACGGAGCTGACCGACGCGATAGAACGGCTGATGAAGCCGCTAAACGTCATTCATTTTCCGGTCCACGAAATCTCAATGATGATGTCGCTCGCACTTCGTTTTGTGCCGACCCTGCTTGAAGAGACCGACAAGCTTATGCAGGCGCAAAAGGCGAGGGGCGCTGATATGGAATCGGGCAACCTGTTCAAGCGCGTAAGGGCGCTTATCCCAATCCTTGTACCGCTGTTTGTCTCTGCGTTCAGGCGCGCCTATGACATAGCCACGGCTATGGAGTGCCGCTGCTACCGCGGAGGAACTGGAAGAACAAGAATGAAGATCCTAAAGCTTTCCGCCCGCGACATAGTCTCTTTTGTCATAACGGCGATCGTAATTTTGGGTGTGATCCTATGCAACACATTTATGACGAGCGTGATCTGAGGAACCTGCTCATCACAATTTCATATGACGGCAAATGCTTTCACGGCTGGCAGATACAGCAGAACGCATATACCGTCCAGGAGGCTTTTCAAAACGCGCTCGCAAAGATAATCGGCGAAGATTTTGACTTAAAGGGCTGCAGCCGTACAGACAGCGGAGTTCACGCCAATATGTACTGCCTAAGCCTCAAAACCGCTCACCCGATACCCCCGCAAAGGCTAAAGGCGGCGCTTAACCGCTGGCTTCCGCTCTCAATAGCGGTCAAAGACTGCGTCGAGGCCGACAGTGACTTTCACGCGCGCTACAGCTGCAAAAGCAAGGAATATATTTATAAGATATGGAACAGCGAAGTTCGCAACCCGTTTTTGGACGGCTACGCTCTCCATTACCGCTACAAGCTCGACGAAGAGCTGCTGAATTCAGCAGCGCAAGCCTATGTCGGCACGCACGATTTTACATCCTTTTGCACACTCGACAGCCGCGAGCCGGGCGATATGACCCGGACGGTAAAGAGCTTTTCGGTCACTCGCGACGGCGATATGGTGACGATGCGCGTTGAGGCGGACGGCTTTCTTTACAATATGGTGCGCATAATGGTAGGCACGCTTTTGCGTGTTCAGCAGGGGAAGATAAAACCCGGACAGATACCGGAGATAATAAGTAAAAAAGACAGGAGCTTCGCCGGCCCAACGGCTCAGGCGTGCGGACTGTATCTTAATAAAGTAAACTATTAAAAATTGATTGTATGTTTTTTGATTGGAGTTCAAAATGTTCAAAAGAAAAAAGGGACGCTACTCTGAAAAAAAGGTAAATAAGGAACGCAAGGTAATAAGCTACGAGGATGTGCCGCTCGACGATTATGAGCAGGAAAAAACCGACATATCCCCGTCAGCGGTAAAAAAGATAATTATCGGCGTTGTTATCGCTCTTGTGGCGGGACTGATCGTGTTCGCCTTTGCAAACCGCGACAAGCTCACGCCCGAAAACCTTTCCGTTTGGTGGACGTATGATGTGCTCGGCAACGCCGGCAAGGGATACCCCGTCAATATCGTCGGAGCCGAGGTAAAGGCGGGCAATTTTACCGAGAACCAAAACAGGATAGCCTACGCGTCCGACACCTCATTCGTCACCCTTAACTCATCGGGCGGCGAGATCGCGAACGTTCAGCTGAGGCACTCAAAGCCTGTTATGAAAACAAACGAAAACAAGTTTTTGATATACGGACTCGGCGAGAAGGAATACCAGATACTCAGCTTTGATAAGCAGTTGTATACCGGCGAAGCGCAAAGCATAATATATACCGGCGACATTGCTTCAAACGGAGTTTACTGCTTTGTGACCGAGGGCGACGGCTTTCTATCCGAGCTTTACGTATATAACAGCGACAATAACCGCATATTTAAATATTCTTTTTCGGAATATTACATCAATTCAGTCGCGCTGAATAACGACGGCTCCGGCTGCGTTGCCTGCGGATTATCAAGCGATGGCGGCGCGATTAAAACAGGCGTATACGTTCTCGATTTCGGCAAGGAAGAGCCCGTAAATAAATACGAGATCCCCGATGACGTTATCATCGACAGCAAGTATATCAGCGGCAGACGCGCCGCGCTTGTCGGTGAAAACGCGTCGTATGTAATAAAAATAGGCGCTGAAGAATACAATACCGTAAGCTATGAGGACAAGCCTATGATAAACTACTGCTTCAGCCCCAAAACCGGCTCATTCGCGCTCGCGCTTTCAAAGAGCGGCGACGGCAAAAACTGTCTGCTTGTCAATTACAATGACAACGGCGACAAAAACTACGCGGTCGAAAACGAATACGGAGCCGACTCGCTGTCCGTTTTGAACGGAACGATAGCGGTACTTGACGGAAATATGATTTACGCATATAATAAGTCGGGAGATTTGAAATACTCCTGCGACGCCGGAACAGGCTCGAGTGCGCTGATACTTGATTCCGACAAAACCGCGTATGTTC
>JBGULZ010000174.1:0-7932 GCA_045116595.1 Ruminococcus sp.
GAAAAGCACGGCGGCGTGCTGCGGATCGCCCTTGCAAAACAAATCGTAAAAGATCGCTGCCCCGGCTGCGGCGCGCCGATCGTCGGAGCAGTCACCGAAAGCTACTGCTGCCGTTACTGCGGAAGATGGATAACGGGCGTTATACGAAAAAAATGATAAATATGCAAAATGATGCAAAAGGTCGGCTCAAAATAATAGAGCCGGCCTTTAATCATTAGATTTTATTTTGCTTTTGAATCGCCCGGGTCGGCTGAATTATACAGCACCTTGCAGGGCTTGTCCTTCATTTTTGCAACGTGACCGCTACTGTCAGAAGTCAGACGGTAGCCGATCTCTTCGTCAAAATCTATGAGGACAACGCTCACGGCAAGCGCGAAGTCCATACCGTCTACGCTAATACAAGAGAGGAATGCGAAAAGCTCCTCGAAGAAATGATACCCAAAGTCCGCGCTGAAATCAAAGCGGAGAAAGACAGATTGAAATCACAAAACGAAACGGCGCAGGTATAAACTCCTTGCGCTGTTGCTTTTGTCGTGATAAAATAATATTAATCTAAATGAAAGAAGTTCTACTACATGGATAGTTCAGTTATCAATTCAGCAATTCAATATATTAAAACTTTATTTCAAAATAACTACGACGGACATGACGCGAAACACACTCTAAGAGTCTATCATAACTCGTTACTGATATCGGAAAGCGAACCGGACTGTAATCTGTTTGTCGTATCATTAGCCGCTTTGCTTCATGATGTTGATGATCAAAAGTTATTCCAGACAGAAAACAACGCAAACGCCAGAACCTTTTTATCATCTCAACATATTGAACCGGAACAGATTGATTATATATGCGATATCATTAACTCAGTTTCATTCAGTAAGAATCATGGAAAGCCCCTCGCTTCTATTGACGCGAAAATTGTTCAGGATGCAGACAGATTGGACGCTATCGGAGCAATAGGAATTGCTCGTACCTTTGCCTACGGCGGCAAATGCGGAAGAACATTGGAAGATTCAGTACAGCACTTCCACGATAAACTTTTGCTCATCAAAAGTGAAATAAATACAAAGCGCGCAAAGGAAATTGCAGAATTACGGCATAATTTTATGGAACAGTTTTTATGCGAGTATAATACAGAAACTTCTATGTAATCGTAATCGTAAAATTTCAAAATTTAGTATGCTGTAATCAAAGATGTGCACATTAAATCCATCGGCTCATAACGAAATCCGTTATGAGCCGTTGAATTGGTCGGAGTGAAGTTTGTTTTGCTTTTTGCATACCGTTCTGCTCGCTTGTTGCGGCGTGTGTAATTGGATAACTTTGTTGAGCTCGGCGGCTTAAAAACAGTCCACCGGACTGTTTTTACCTTCGCCATTCGCTTACGCTTATGGCTCGGCACAGCCTGTTCGAGTCTCTTCACTCCTCCGTTGCTTGTTTAAAATAGTACAGGGAGATACCTTTTGGCATCTCCCTGTACTATTATGGTCGGAGTGAAGTTGGTTTTTATTTTTACATACCTTTCTGCTCGCTTGCTGCGGCGTGTGCAATTGGATAATGCAGCGTGGCTCTCTCGCTAAAAACGTCACTCTGTGACGTTTTTGTCTGCGCCGTGCGCGCAGCTTACGGCTTGACACGCTCGCCTTCGAGTCTCTTCACTCCTCTACTTTGGTTAAATTAATAATCGGCTACCCTTTATGGGTAACCGATTATTAATATGGTCGGAGTGAAGAGACTCGAACTCCCGACATCCTGCTCCCAAATAAATATATTAGTCTGATGATGTTTCCATACAACAATATATAGTGGTTTCCGTTCCGGAAAACTTGCTGTTCAGCGCCCTTGCCTGCACTGTTTCCAAGTGCTCCGGACGGCATTATGGTCGGGTATGTGGTCAGGCGATCAATTTGTTTTCATTATAGCAAAGAGCGATATAAGCTCTGGGCTGATAGTAAAAATCTGTATTGTAGTTACTGATTCCGTCACTCACCCATGAATTATATACTTCTATGATATGCGGTATAAGATTATCATCCGTTAACGTATCTTCTATCAACCGCTGATAAACCTTGCCGATTGTAAAATGATCGGGCACCGTATAACGGCAGCTGCCGACGTTGTCAAAACTGCCTTTCGGAATATCAAAGCAGCTGATGTATTCATCGGCTATTTTTTCAATAGGCTCGCAGTGAAGTATATCCGCCTGTTCATATATTCTGTTAAGGTTCTCTATGCCGAGCGAGTTAACAACAGCTTTCCTCTCTAAGCTTTGCTTTCTGCCGATATATTCTACTAAGCTGCACAGATAAAACAAATTATTGCTGTTAACGGTCATCTACTTCACGCCCTTCAATGAATCTAAGCGTTTTCAACGCTTGTTCTGTATTAAAGCAAATCTGGTGTGTTGGATGCTTGAATTTTGCCAATTCCCAAAACGCTTCTCTCGTAATTCTGCCGTCAAGAAAATCCTCGACGTAGTTAAAGATGGTATCATCCGCCATCGGACCTTCAACGATGTCATAATTATGAGCGACACCGTTTCTGCACGCGGCTATAAAATCTAACCATTCCTCAGTCATTTCATGGAAAGACAATACTTTAAGATCAGTATCGGGAGTGTACTCGTATTTATTTATAATTCCGTTGCCTGTAATTCTGGTTGCCCAACGAACGGCTTGCTCTTCAATCAAAGTACAATAAAACCCGAAATAAAAATCCTTGTGGTATTTGGATATGATAATCTTCGGATTTTCAACGTACTCCTTACTTCCGTGATACAAAACAATACTCATAAATATCACCGCCTACTTTTTAAGTGTACCATATTATTGTCTGAAAAACAACTGTTTTTCATTATCGCCTTTTTTTCATATGTAATATAATCGAATGCTCAACAAACATTCCGAAATGGGAATATTTTTCTTAGTCTATCATAAGTTTTCCCATTTCGGAATTTTTAGTTTTATAATGCTGTATCCAAAAATAACCGCCGGAAAACAGCGGTTATTTTTTCAGTTTATATATTCTGTTTCGGTTAGAACCCTCGGTGATAAACCAATATTTATAAAAGAACCTCCAGCTCTACACAATTCCATTCTTCGCCTAACACCTGATACTTTTCTGTTTTGTCCAAAATAACATCATTAAAGCCAACAGCCTTGTAGCAACGGTACGCAGGCTCATTATTCTCAAATACGCCTAATGAAACCTTTTTTGCGCCAAATATTTCTTTCGCATATTTGAGCCCAAGCTGAAGCATTCTTTTTCCGTACCCTTTGCCGCGCTTTTCCAAATCAACAACTACAAATCCAAAACGCAATTCATCAAAAGATTCCGTCGGCCTTCTCATGGTAAAAAAGCCCACAATTTCATTATCATCTATTGCTGTAAATGCCATAAGATTAGCGACCACATTAAACTGTTCTTCTGTAAGCGTATAATCGCCTAATACACCTGCTGTCCACCTATAGAATGCTTTTTCATCCTTCGTCCAAGATAAAATTGTCTTTGCGTCATTCGTATGATATGGTCTTAATCTTAACATTTTCTTCTTCACCTTCTACAACATAATAAGATATAAACGCTTTTTCAGCGGTTATTTTTTCAGTTTGTATATTCTGTTTCGGTTAGAGCCCTCGGCAATAATTAAACCTTCCTTTACTAACTCTCCGAGATAATCTCTTGTGCGTGAAGGTTTGAGATCGATCGCTTCGGCAATCTCACTCGCTTTTACAAAATCCTTACCCTTCATAAAATCAAGTATCGCCTGTTTCGTGCGTTTGTTTATCGCCGATTTTTTATCGCCGATTTTTCCGTTATCGCCGATTTTTTCAGTCGTCGATAAATCCGCTACGATCAAAAGATAACGGTTTTTCAGCTCGTTATTTTCAACGAGGATCAGATTCCTGAAAAACTTTTCAAGATAACTCTTGTCCTCGTAAATGCCATTTTGAATATCGGAGTAATTCGCCCTTACAAGCGCGTTTCTGAAATACCACGAGTTGTCGGCAAAAAGTGTATTTGTAACATTAAACCCGAGAGAGCGAAGATACTTGATCGCGAATACAGCGGTCGTTCTGGTATTGCCCTCGCCGAACGGATGGATCTGCCACATATTCGCGATAAAGCCGGTGATGTGTTTAATGCTTTCGTCTATGCTGAGAGCACTGTAATCAAAGCTTTTTTCCAAATCAAAATCATAGTTCAAGGTGTCTTTAATAGTGTCAGAGCCTGCGTACACAACCGATTTGCCTTGTAAAACCCATTCGCGTTTGGAAATATTGTAATCGCGTATCACGCCTGCAAATTTATAAATGCCGTCAAACAGTCTGCGGTGAATTGAAATCAACTGATTAGGCGAGAAAACAAACGCGTCCTCAGAAAGGAGCTGAGCGATACGCGCGGAAACCTTGTCCGCTTCCTCTGTGCGGTTTTCAACATCAAGCCGCGCGGTTTTGCTCTCATAGTAGCCGTGGATCAGGTCATTGGCTTCTTCAAGAGTGATGTCGCCGTCGATATTCTTCTTCGCGGTCTCGATCAAATATTCCGACGGCTTCAATCCGTCAACATCCTGCAAACCGATAGCCGTCTGCCAAATGTAGCCCTTTTTCTGTTTCGAGGGCTCGCTCTGACGGATATATTCGTCAAAATCGAATGGAATTTTATCGCTCATTTTCTCACCGCCTTTACTCTATAATTATATCATATTTTCCGCTGAATAACAACAGTTATATGTGTCAAAAATTGATACGCTGTAATCAAAGATAACCGCCGGAAAGAAGATTCCCATTGACTTATGTTATCATATATGATAACATAATAAAAAAGAAGGTGAAAACGATGACTGACAGAAATGACATTACCTCAAAACGGCAGGAGATTGTCGCTAAGCTGACGCAGGCAAGGCTTGAAAAAGGTTTGTCACAGGCGCAGCTTGCCGAATTGGTCGGCACACAGCGCTCTAACATCTGCCGTATTGAAAACGGCGGTCAAAATCTAACTCTCGATCTACTGATAAAAATATCAAACGCGCTCGACAAAGACGTCAGCGTTTTGTTGGAAGAAAAGAGCCCGCAAACGACAAACACTTATTATCTAAAACTTTATGATGATGTTCTTGTCACCTTCTCTCTGCAAGAAAAAGGCTTGGAAGGCTTGGTTGCCGAAGTGCTTTCCTTTGATGAAAGCAAAATGCATTTACTGCCCGTCAATATGGAACTGACATCAAAAGGGATTGTCAAATGGCTTTCGCACCGCGTGATCCCCAAAAACAGAGCGTTCGTTGACGAGATCCTTAAAACCTTCGGCTTAAGCAGTAATGATACGAAGGGAATTATTGACGTATGCCTGGGGCTTTCTTTGAACGACAGCTATTGGGTAACACCGGTGGAGTTCAACGGAAAATTCGCCCTATACAACCTGTTCGAGAATCCGTTTTCGGAAGCATTGTCTCTGGTGGCATACACAGGCGTAGGCAGTGCCGACAAAGCGTTTTCCACCTCTCCCGAGTTTACGACAAACGGTATGCTCCGCAAGGCTTGGCGGAATATTGCAGATGACGGGATCTATCTGTACAAGGGCGGTACAGAGGGCGCGGTAAACGCCGGAAATGAACCTTACAGCGAGTACTACGCCTGTCAAATCGCAAAAGCAATGGGGCTGGACTGTATCGAATATGACCTTGAAAACTGGAAAGGAATTCTCGCCTCAAAATGCCGACTGTTTACGGATATCAACACGTCTTTCGTACCGATCAGCCGTTTGATAAAAGACCGGACGCTGAAAAACGCGCTGGATTATTACTCATCTCTCGGCAAGGAATTTTACGACGCGCTATGCAGTATGTTGGTGTTTGACGCGGTAATTTACAACGAGGACCGGCATTTTGGCAATTTCGGCGTATTGCGTGACAACCATACTGGCAAAATTTTGAAACCAGCTCCGATATTCGATAACGGATTATCTTTGTTTAACTTTGCTATGGCGGATGACATTAATAATCTTGATGAGTACTCAAAGACAAGGACTACACCTTACGGCGTTTCCTTTGAGGAAGTCTGCAAAGCAGTAATGGGAAGCAAACAAAAATCTCAGCTGCGCAGGCTGTTGAATTTCAAATTTGAAAGACATCCGTCTATCAATCTTCCTGAAGAGCGATTGACCGCTATTGAAAAACATCTTAAACACAGAGTTACGGAATTAATGTCAATACCCATCAATAAGAACTGATAAATCAAAGCGTGCAAGCAAATCATATGCCTGCACGCTCATTTTTGTAGTTATTCTCCAGTAACCATTTGTATGAAATATTCTTAGTTTTTGTCACTATAACGTAATATCAAATGAATCATTAGTTTTATTGACCACTGTTGCTGCCGTCCATTCTTTAAGCCTGTTGGCGGCTTCATAGATTGGCTCAATTCTGATTGCTTTACTTACCGAAATCTTTATTGATTTTGACCCCGGAATAAAATCAAAATAAACATTCTTTAAAACTTCCATTGCAGGTAACTCTAATTCTGTACAGTATAATTTCACTGGATCTAGTGTATCAGAAATAGATAATATATATAGTAACGGGTCTTTTTTACTACATACTGGTTTAAAACTCGTGCCAATCAATTTACCCAATCCATAGGCAGGGTAAATATCCACTTTGTCATCTGGTGATTTATACACATTATGTGCCAAAATACAATTTGAAATATGATGAAAAACCGGAAGCTGATGCTTTGAAAATCGTAGGTTTGAGTCAGTGTTATAAAAATCACCCAAATCAAGAAGGGTTTGCTGGCGGACACACTCCATCATATAGGTTGTCGCATAGTTTTTTATTATTCTATCTAAAAACAAATATCCCCCAACAATTCCATGATCACACACATCCATATTCCAAAATCGATAATCAAAGTAATTATTAATAGTCTGTTTATTGTACCATCCGTTCCTGACAATTGCACCATTCGAATAATGGACTGGATAAATAGATTTGTTTTTGGCATAACCCAACAACTCATTATATAGAGCATGAGATAAAGATATATCCTGTTTTATAGCATTGCCCAATGAAATGTCAAGTCTCCTAAATACAGCTTTCAGTGGTCGAGATCTGCCCTTTGCAAAATAAATAGACCGATTATATCCAGCGATGCGATTTCTAATGCTGCTATGATACTCGTTGTTCTGCTCAAATTGATAGCCAAAATCATGATATAGACAAGTTAAAAACCAAATGTATGGAAATGTAAAACTATTATCACCATTAACTCTTGCCGTTAAGTGATTATTTCCAAACATAGCGTTTTCGATCAGTATGCCTAAGAAAAATGCAGAGACAGTGTGCACGGCTCTGTCGCCAGGAAGATTATCAATACTGAATGTACTATCTGATAATAAGCTTTCCTTATTATGAAGTAGATACTCATTTTTATAGTTCGCTCCAAAAGGGTCCAGATATAGAGGTGATTCTTTTACGCCTGCGGAAAAATATCCTTTTATGAAAGAGATAGAACCCTGTTCTGAAAGCAATGTATCTGCACTAATATTTGGAGACCAATACTGATAATACTTCCAAGAGACAGAATTTTCCTCGTTAATCAGTTTCTGTATTTCTTGAAACAGACTTTTTGCCATTTTACTCTCCTCCGCGATAATACTTAAGTCACAGTAAAAATATTCCATACGGCTTTTACGGTCATAACCGCTCCTTGGGTTTGGCATGTGGTCAGCTGATTAATTCTCGTGTTTGCATTCCAAAAATTTTAGATTTTATTAATTCATCTTTATTCGAGTCGCCCATAGTTTTCTATCGTAAAAACTTCAAATGATAATTTATCTATAAGTATACCATATTCCCCGCTGACTAACAACAGTTTTACGCGTCATAAATTGTTACGCTGTAATCAAAGATTACATCTTCACCCACGGTTAATA
>JBGULZ010000175.1:0-13989 GCA_045116595.1 Ruminococcus sp.
CCGATGGATATCAAAATAAACAGTACCAGCACCTGCCGGCCGATAGATAAAAAATTAGTTAAAAACAATTGCGCCAACTCCAAATTACCCCAAAGATTTCATACCCGTATATTTTATCATAAAACGCGTTTTTTATCAACCGACATAATGACGTAAAAAATAATTTCGCGCGATGAATTTTAACTAAAAACAAGGGCAAATTATTATTATATCCAAAAGCCCAAAACCTTGGTAAAATCGGCTGTTTTGCGATTCCAAGGCGGTAATATCTACAAAATGTGCAAAATCAGATTGTGAAAATTAACCAACTGAAAAATGAATTTCCTGAAAATATGTACTAACCGACAAAAATAATTTGTGTTTATTGACAATTATTTTAGGTGTATGTATAATAGTACCAACGGCAAAAATACAAATAATTATATTCAATAATTAAGAACTTTGAAAGAGGGAATTTTTCATGGCAACTACAAAAAAGGCAGCTGCTAAGACAGCTGAAAAAGAGACAACAAAGAAGACAGCGGCTGCTGAGAAGAAAGAGACTAAGACAGCTGCTAAGAAGACAACCACAACAACAAAGAAGGCTGCTGCAAAGACTACTGCAACTAAGACTGCTGCCGCTAAGACAACAAAGGCTGCAGAGGCTAAGGAAGAGACTAAGACAGCTGCTAAGAAGACAACTACAACAGCTAAGAAGGCTCCCGCTAAGAAGGCTGCTCCCAAGAAGACAGCTCCCAAGAAGCCCGTTGAAGCTAAGGTTGATTTCTTTGTAGAGTACGCAGGCGCTCAGGTTGCTGTTGCTGACGTTATCGCTAACGTTAAGGCTACTTACGGCAAGGACGCTAAAGAGATCGCTGTATACCTCAAGCCCGAAGAGAGCAAGGCTTACTTCGTAGCTGACGGCGAGAACATGGAAATGGACGTATTCTTCTGCTAATTTGAATATTGATCATTCGGGCCGGCGCTGAGCGCCGGTCTTTTGTTTTATAAAAAAGAACTGCCGGCTTTTCTGCCGGCAGCATTGGTTTTATGATTTAGTTTTAGAACAGCTCGTCCTCGGGGCATTCCTCGTCAAGAG
The DNA here is from genome assembly GCA_045116595.1 of Ruminococcus sp. GTDB lineage: Bacteria > Bacillota > Clostridia > Oscillospirales > Acutalibacteraceae > Ruminococcoides. The sequence goes on from JBGULZ010000175.1 coordinate 1,079, forward strand.
CCTTTTTTACAGTCTTGCTGACTTTTTCCTTTGTTTCTTTAACGTTTTCGGCTACGACCTTCTTTGTGTCGGCAGCGGCGTCCTTGATGTCCTCGGAGATTTCAACCGCGGCTTCCTTGATGTTCCCGGCTTTTTCCGCAACATCTTCTTTCTTTTCCGCTACGGTTTCTTTTATATCCTCAGCCTTTTCCTTTACCGCTTCCTTCGCGTCGGAAAACGGGCTGGAGTTGTAGTCGCTCTCGTTCGAGCACGCAACGGTGATGTCGATAACATCAGTGGTCGGGACCGTTTCTTTATTATTGGCGGGAGTCGCGTAGATATACTCGTTTTGGCTTTCAACTATCGTTCTGTAACAATCCCTTGCTCTGGCGATCTTAGCCTTGCAGCTGTCGATGACCTCAAGCAGCTTTTCCTGTTTTTCGGTCGGCTCGGCGTCGCCCTTTTTGAGGATCTGATAATATTCCTTGCCGAGCGCGATGTAAGCGCGGTTCATAAGCTCGCTCTCGTTCTTCATAACCATTCTGAGCCTGTTGAGTTTTGCCTTTGTTCTGTTTTTCTCAACAAAGTTCTGCGCCACGGTCGACAAAGTCTCCACCGCTGTGTTAACTGTGCTCATAACTGTATCTAATACCGGATTATCGCATTTAGCCATATTAATTTACTCTCCTTAAAGTTGCTATCTATATTATGACAGAATTTATTAATAAAATCAATATTTTTTTGAAATTTACTTGTTAAATTCACATCAAATTGATATAATTGATATGAAAGAGGTGTTGATATGCCCGACAGCAAGGTCAATAAAGCCGTTGTTTGCCCTATGTGCGGCGAAATGAGCAAGGCAGAAATATACACAAGCGTTAACGTAACAGTCAACAGAGATTTCAGGTCAAAGGTGCTCGACGCGGATCTTTTCGCGTGGAGCTGTCCGTCCTGCGGCTACAGCGCGCGCCTGACGTACCCGATTCTTTATAACGATATGAAGAACCGTTTTATGGTATACCTGATCCCCAAAATCGAGCGGTTCCAGCTCTGTGACAAGGAGCTCGAGGCAAAGTACAGCAACCTCCGCAACATCAGCAAGCGCGTGGTGTCCGACTTCAACTCGTTCAAGGAGAAAATTTTTATCTTTGAATCCCGCCTTGACGATATGGCGGTAGAGCTCACAAAGGTTGCGATCAGCCAGACGGTATCAAAAAAGCTCGGCGGCGTCGCCGTGGAGGAGGGATACCTCTCTATGTATGACCGCGAGAGCAACACGATGGGCTTTACATACTTTACCGGCGAGGACAGAGCGCCGTATGTTCAGACCGCAAGGCTCGAGATCTACGGCAAGTCAAAGGAGATTGTCGACAGCTTTGCCGTAAAGGATAAAAAGCTCAAGGGCTTTATAAAAATCGACCGCGAGTGGGCGGACAATATCCTCTACCGCTACAAGCGCGCAAAGCAAATAGAAAAGCTGAATAAGCTGAACGAGTGAGTTCAACAAATAATTAAACAGTAAAAAGACGCTGTCATTCTGAGGCTCCGCCGAAGAATCTCATACCTCTTTAACCAACGGTGGTGGTGATATGAGATCCTTCGATTTGCGCCGTCGCCGCCGCGACCTCAGGATGACAGCTTTTTTATGTAAACGCTCTGATCTTCGCCATTTGATAGCGGTAATAAAATACCACGGCTATTCCTACAAAAATCAGGCAAAACCAAATGCTGTGGATGCCGAACGACAGGCTCAAAATAACGCTTGCCGCTACGCCGATATGGAAGCAAAGGAGCGTTGCCCAGTAAAACCTTGAATTGCGCAGATCCTTTTTGTCCTTGTCCATTATGTATTTCGTCAGCAAAACCACCGCCTGGCGGACGTTGTTTGATGAAAATATAGTCGAGCTCGAGTTGCCGCCCGCGGTCTTGAACGCGTTCCACTGGATCGGCGCTATAAAGAATATCGGCATAACTATCCACAGGCTGTTGCCCGTAAAGCACAAAAGACCCGTCGCGATTATCCCGAGCGAAGAAACAATAAAGCTGACGATCTTCATACTTGTTTTGAGCTTTTTCCGCGCGACGGCATAAAACGCGTTGCCGAGAAAGTAAAGCGCAAAATACGCCGCCATATACATAACGCTCTCAAACTCAAAGCGGCAAAGCCCGATAATGAGCTTTATCAGGTTGCCCGTCTGCGCGTTCGCGAAAATATCCAAATGATTAAAAACCGTGTAGCCGCCCCAAAATCCGCCGATAACACTCACGGCGTGGTGGAGCTGCATTTGCCTTTTTACAATAGTCATTTTTGAATTCCTTATCTTGCAGGGGCGTGCGTTGCGCGCCCGAAAAATCGTTGGAGTGTGAAAAAAAGCGGGCGAGCAATGCTCGCCCCTACATTTTTATTTTATCTTTCGTTGAGGTTTCTGTATTCCTTTTCATCGGAGATACTCATATACGCCGGACGGATGATCTTGCCGGTGTTTACAAGCTCCTCGAGTCTGTGAGCGCTCCAGCCCGCGATACGCGCGGTGGCGAACAGCGGAGTATAGAGCTCGCAGGGAATGTCAAGCATACTGTAAAGCAGACCGCTGTAAAAATCGACGTTAGACGCAACGCCCTTGTAGATCTTCCTCTTTCTGCCGATGACTTGGGGAGCAAGCCTTTCTACGCGCTCATAGAGCTTGAATTCGTCGCTGAAGCCCTCAACGTCGGCAAGCTCCTGAACAGCGACCTTGAGGATCCTCTGCCTCGGGTCGGAGATAGTGTATACAGCGTGACCCATACCGTAGATCAAGCCCTTGCGGTCAAACGCCTGCTTGTCAAGCAGCATTTCAAGATAATGCTCGATCTGCTCGTCGTCTTCCCAGTCGGTGATGTTTTCTTTAAGATCCTCGAACATCTCGTAAACCTTAACGTTCGCGCCGCCGTGCTTGGGGCCTTTCAGCGAAGAAAGCGCCGCGGCGATCGCCGAGTATGTATCTGTTCCCGATGAGGTTACAACGTGGGTGGTAAATGTAGAGTTGTTACCGCCGCCGTGCTCCATATGGAGTATCAGCGCCATATCAAGCACCTTTGCCTCGAGGTCGGTGTACTGCCTGTCGGGACGGAGCAGAGACAAAATCACCTCTGCCGTTGACATACTGGGCTCGGGCAGGTGGATATAAAGGCTCTTGTCGCGCAGATAGTGGTTATACGCGTGATAGCCGTAAACCGTGAGCATCGGGAATACCGAGATAAGCTGTATCGACTGCCTCAGAACGTTGTTGAGCGAGGTGTCGTTCGGGTTTTTATCATAGCAAAACAGAGTGAGCACGCTGCGCGCGATGGAGTTCATCATATCCTCGCTCGGAGCCTTTAGTATTACGTCGCGTACAAAGTGCTGGGGAAGCGTTCTGTATTGAACAAGAAGCGACTTGAAGTTTTTGAGCTCGTCTTTTGTGGGCATCTCTCCGAACAAAAGAAGATAAACTACCTCTTCAAAGCCAAAGCGGTTATCCGTCCGGATACCCTTGATTATATCCCTTACATTGTAGCCTCTGTAATAAAGCTCGCCGTCGCAGGGTACAAGCTTGCCGTCGATCAGCTCATTCTGCTTGATAGTCGAGATATCGGTAAGACCGGTCAAAACGCCCTTGCCGTCAATATCGCGCAGGCCTCTTTTTACGTTGTATTTACTGAACAGACCCGAGTCGATCACGGAATGCGACACCATTTTGTCGGCAAGACCGTCGATCACCGGGGTATTATCCGAATAATTCCATGTGGTGTTTTCCATCTGTTCATCCCCTCTCCGATTTGATAGTTCTTAGTCACTAACTTATATTATACCATAGATTTATAAACAAATCAACTGATTTGGACTGACAAAACATACGGAATTGCCATAAAAACAGTGATTTTTGCGTTTTGTCAGCCGTTTGTTTTAAGAACTTCAACGATTTCGCTTACGTACATCCTGTGCCAGTCGTCAATGCCGTAGTTTTTGAGCACGGCGTCGGCGTCGATCACGCTGTCCTTGTTAAGATCCTGCGCGTAAAGCTTTTTGCATACGAGCACAAGCCTCGCCTGCTCAAAGTAGGGAACGCCGCCCTCGGTATAGGCAATGGTCAGACCCGTTTCCGCGGGCTTGTCATAATCGCGGCCGCTCTTGCTTCCGCAAAAGCTAAGCGCCTTGCGGTATTCTTCGTCGTAAAAGCTGAGGGTGAAGTGATCGTTGTTCTCCAAAAATTCAAAGGTGTACCTCTGCGGGCGGATAAAGGTGTAAGCTACGGGCTTGTTCCACATAATTCCTACGCCGCCCCAGCTGACGGTCATTGTGTTAAAGCCGTCCTTTGTTCCGGCGGTGACGAGTCCCCAGTCCTTGCCTATAAGCTTGAACGGATTGTCAGTAATTTCTTCGGGGTTGATTTTAATAAAATCAGACATAGCAAAATCTCCTTTAAACATTTATATGCAAATTATTCCGCTACTATTATAGCAGAAAATTAAATAATATTCAATAATAGTCGCGATAAGCGGTAAAATATTCATTTAAATGTATAATTAATCAACAGAAATGAATATTTATTTTCGATATACAAAAATAAATCTCCCCTAAAAGGCGAAAAATCGAATAAAATCGCGCCATATGTTATGCGTATTGGCGAATTTGAGCCAAATAACCGTCAAAATTTGTGCAAGTGTAAAAATTTGAATATTTATTCAAAAAAGACTTGATTTTTTAAAAACAAGGAGTATAATGTAATAGAAACGCAAAAAAGAAAACCCGAGGCGCGGAGCGCAACGAGGGTAGACATCAAAATATTTTACGGAGGTAATCAAAATGGCTGACATCAAAAAAGTAGTATTAGCTTATTCGGGCGGTCTTGACACGTCCATAATCATCCCCTGGCTCAAAGAAAATTATAACAACTGCGAGGTTATCGCGGTATCAGGCGACGTTGGACAGGGAACTGAGCTCGACGGCCTTGAGGAAAAGGCTATCAAGACAGGCGCTTCAAAGCTCTATGTTGAAGATCTTAACAAGGTTTTCGTTGAGGAATATGTTTTCCCGACCGTTAAGGCGGGCGCGGTTTACGAGGGCAAATACCTTCTCGGTACATCATTCGCGCGTCCTATCATCGCTAAAAGACTTGTAGAGATCGCTAAGGCTGAGGGCGCTGACGCTATCTGCCACGGCTGCACAGGTAAGGGTAACGATCAGGTGCGTTTTGAGCTCGCTATCAAGGCTTACGCTCCCGATATGAAGATCATCGCCCCCTGGAGAACATGGGAATTCAAATCCCGTGAGGATGAGATCGCTTACGCGGAGGAAAAGAACATTCCGCTCAAGATAAACAGAGAGACAAACTATTCAAAGGATAAAAACCTCTGGCACCTCAGCCACGAGGGACTTGACCTTGAGGATCCCGCAAACGAGCCTATGTACAACAAGGAAGGCTTCCTTGAAATGGGCGTATCACCCGAGCAGGCACCCGACAAGCCGGAGTATGTTACGCTTTCGTTTGAAAAGGGTATCCCCGTAAAGCTCAACGGCGAGGCTGTCGGTTCGGTAGAGCTTATCGAAAAGCTCAACGAGATCGGCGGACGCAACGGCGTAGGTATCACGGACATCGTAGAAAACCGTCTTGTAGGTATGAAGGCGCGCGGAGTTTATGAGACTCCCGGCGGCACTATCCTCTACGCTGCTCATGATAAGCTCGAGGAGATCTGCCTTGACAAGGACACTCTCCACTACAAGAAGAACCTCGCGAACACCTTCGCTGACCTTGTATACGACGGAAAATGGTACACACCTCTGCGCGAGGCTATGTCGGCATTTGTTGACAGCACCCAGGAGTATGTAACAGGCGAAGTTAAGCTCAAGCTCTACAAGGGCAACATCATTGACGCGGGCGTTACAAGCCCCTACTCGCTCTATGACGAGGAGATCGCGACCTTTGACGAGGACGAGGTTTACAACCAGAACGACAGCGCCGGATTCATCAACCTCTTCGGACTTCCGATCAAGGTTCGCGCTAAAAAGGGCTTGATAAAGTAAGAGTTTAGAGTTAAGAGTTTAGAGTTTAATTATGCGATTCCGGCAAAGCTTGGTTTATTTAAATCGGAGCGGAGCGAACTTATTATTCACTATTCATTATTCTCTATTCTTTATTCATTAGAATTTTCTTCGGGCAGGGTGAAATACCCCTGCCCCAAAAGTGTTTTTATAAGGAAAAATTTCGGTCGGGAATATATATATTGAATAATACAGCTAAAGCTGTCTTCCCGACTGCCCGCCGTGGCTTCACGGCAGTGTTTTTATAAGATGTTTTGAGGGGTACTTATTATGCAGCTTTGGAAAGGCAGATTCAAAAAAGAATTATCAAAAACAACAAACGATTTTAACAGCTCCATCCCGTTTGACAGCCGTATGTACCGCGAGGATATCAAGGGCAGTATCGCCCACGCTACTATGCTCGGCAAGTGCGGTATCATCAGCGAGGAAAGCTCAAAGGAGATCATAAAAGGGCTCAACGGCATCCTCGCCGATATCGACAGCGGAAAGCTGAAGATAGATATGGAGGCGGAGGATATCCACACCTTTATCGAGGGCGAGCTTACAAAGCGCATCGGCGACAACGGCAAGCGTTTGCATACATCCAGAAGCCGTAACGACCAGGTGGCTCTTGATGTAAAGCTCTATCTCAAAAAAGAAATCGTCAACGTAGAAAAGCTTGTGGTTGACCTTATCAAAGTTATTGCCGACAAGGCGGAGAAATACAGCGACACGGTTATGCCCGGCTACACTCACCTTCAAAGGGCGCAGCCGATAACCTTCGGTCACCATCTTTTAGCTTACGCCGAAATGCTGCTCAGGGATGTTTCGCGTCTGGACGACTGCCTTGACAGAATGGACGAAATGCCGCTCGGCTCCTGCGCGCTGGCAGGTACGACTTACCCCATAGACAGAACGTTTACAGCCGATCTGCTCGGCTTTGACAGGGTCACAAACAACTCTCTCGACGGCGTATCCGACCGCGATTACTGTATTGAGTTTGCCGCAGTGCTCTCTATCATTATGATGCACCTCAGCCGTTTTTCGGAGGAGATTATTATGTGGTGCAGCTGGGAGTTCAAGTTTGTTGAGCTCGACGACGCGTTCTCAACAGGCTCGTCGATCATGCCGCAGAAGAAGAACCCCGATATCGCGGAGCTTGTTCGCGGAAAGAGCGGACGCGTGTTCGGCGACACAATGACCCTGCTCACCGTTATGAAGGGGATCGCCCTTGCGTACAACAAGGATATGCAAGAGGATAAAGAGGCGATTTTTGACGCGGTAGACACCGTTAAAATGTGCCTCACGGCGTTCACGCCCATGCTTGATACAATGCGCGTTATCCCGACAAATATGCGCAAGGCTGCCGCCGGCGGATTTATCAACGCCACCGACTGCGCCGACTGGCTCACCAAAAACGGCGTGCCCTTCCGCGACGCGTACAAGGCGACCGGCGAGCTCGTAGCAAGATGTATTGAGCTCGGCACGGATTTGGAAAACCTCCCGATCGAGGAGTACAAGGCGGTTTGCGATGTATTCACCGATGATGTATATAACGCGATCTCGCTTGAATACTGCGTATCACAGCGCACAGCATTCGGCGGACCCGCCCCGGATCTGGTAAAGGCGCAGGCAAAGCGAGTAAGGGAAATCGCAGAAAAAATGTAAAGGATTGATTTTAATGATAAAAGCAGGAATAGTAGGCGCTACGGGTTACGCGGGCGCGGAGCTTGTAAGGCTTTTGTATGCCCACCCGCAGGCTGAGATCGCGGCGATCAGCTCGGTTTCGTTTGAGGGTCAGGCGCTTAGCGACGTTTATCCGTCCTACAAATTCTTAAACGATATGATTTGCAAAACGCAGGAAGAAGTTATCGAAAAGAGTGACGTTATCTTTGCCGCTCTTCCGCACGGGCTTTCCCAGGAGCTTGCGGAAAAATGTATTGAGGCAGGCAAGGCGTTTATCGACCTCGGCGCGGATTTCCGCCTTGAGAGCGAGGAAGAATACACCGAATGGTACGGCGGAACCTTCCTTGACAAGGAGCTCCACAAGCAAAGTGTTTACGGTCTGCCCGAGTTCTTCAGGGAACAGATCAAAGGCAAGCGCCTTATCGCAAACCCCGGCTGCTACACGACCTGTTCGCCCTTGGCTATCGCTCCGGCTATCGCTAACAGCTTGATCAGCACAAAGGGTATAATCTGCGACTGCAAAAGCGGCGTGACCGGCGCGGGCAGAAAGCCTAACCAGGGCAGCCACTTCCCGGAGCTAAACGAAGGCTTCCACGCTTATAAGGTCGCTTCTCACCGCCATACTCCCGAGATCGAGCAAACCTTGTCAAAGCTCAGCGGAGAGGATGTTACCATCACATTCGTACCGCATCTTCTGCCCGTAAACAGGGGTATTTTGGCGACGGTTTACGCCGACATCAAGGACGGCGTAAGCTTTGAAGATATAAAAAAGGCTTACGAGGATTACTACAAGGATGAGTTCTTCATCAGACTCCTCGATGACGGCAAGTGCGCGGATATCCACAACGTGAGATATTCAAATTTCTGCGATATCTCGATCCACCATGACAAGCGCGCAAACAAGCTTGTAGCCTGCGCGGCAATCGACAATATGGTAAAGGGCGCAGCGGGTCAGGCGATCCAGAATATGAACATAATTTTCGGAATTGATGAAAAAACAGGGCTGGTTATAATGCCCCCTGCGTTTTAGGATAAAGCAATGGAAAACTATAAATTTATTGACGGAACAATTACATCGCCGCTTGGCTTTACCGCGAACGGCGTGTGCGCGGGAGTCAAGGCTTACGGTAACGCTACCCAAGCCGAGCTCAAAAACGAGCCGCTCCTGCCCGAAAACGGCAAGCGCGACCTTGCGATGATCTACTGCGAAAAGCAGTGCACCGCCGCGGCGATCTTTACAAAGAATCTGGTTAAATCAGATACGATATATGTAACTAAAAAGCACCTTGAAAACGGCAAGGCACAGGCGGTGATCGTCAACTCCGGCAACGCAAACGCCTGCAACCCCGACGGATACGAAAAGGCTGAACAGATGTGTGTTCTCGCGTCAGACGCGCTCGGAGTTGCCGTGGACGATGTGATCGTTGCGTCAACCGGTGTGATCGGTCAGGCTCTGCCGATAGAGCCGATCAAAAAGGGCGTTGAAGAGCTGAAAAACATCCTCACACGCGACGGCGGAACAAACGCTGCTGAGGCGATAATGACCACCGACACGGTCAAAAAAGAGTGGGCGGTAACGCTTACGCTCGACGGCAAGACCGTCACCATCGGAGGTATCGCCAAGGGCAGCGGAATGATCCACATCAATATGGGCACGACATTGTCGTTTGTTACGACCGATGCGGCTATCTCGGCGGAAATGCTCAAGGAAGCCCTTGTAGAAGCCGCGGATGTAAGCTACAATATGGTCAGCGTTGACGGCGACACCTCAACAAATGATACGCTTGCGATAATGGCTTCCGGGCTTGCCGGCAACACTGAGATCACAGAGAAAAACGGTGATTATTACCTCTTTACCGAGGCGCTTACCGCGGCGTTCAAAAATGTTGCGAAGAAGCTCGCCTCAGACGGCGAGGGCGCGTCAAAGCTCGTTATCTGTAAAGTCAACGGCGCAAAGGATGAAGCCACAGCCAAGATCATCGCCAAGAGCGTTATTTGCTCGAGCCTTGTAAAGGCGGCAATGTTCGGCGCGGACGCGAACTGCGGAAGGATCCTCTGCGCGATCGGATACAGCGGAGCGGAGGTAAATACCGGCAAAATCGACGTGTCATACAAATCCGCAAAGGGCGAGATTTTGGTATGCAAGGACGGCTTTGGCTTGGCATTTGATGAGGACAAGGCTAAGGAGATCCTGCTCGAAAGCGAGATCGACATTATTGTTGATCTGGCGGACGGCAGCGGCGCCGCCGAGGCATACGGCTGCGATTTGACGTATGATTATGTTAAAATAAATGGAGATTACAGAACATAGAGTTTAGTGTTGAGAGTTTAGAGTTTAATATTTTTTTGGAGACACAATATGGATATTAAAACCAACGGACCGCTAAAACTAAAAAGCCGGGATTTTGCAATTAGAATTATTAATTTATATAAGTATATAAAAGTAGAGAAAAAAGAGTTTACAATAACGGGTCAGGTTTTGCGCAGCGGAACGAGTATAGGTGCTAATATTGCCGAAAGTGAATGTGCAATCAGCAAAAAGGACTTTTTATCCAAGATATATGTAGCACAAAAGGAGTGCAATGAAACTTTATATTGGTTGGATTTACTCCATGAAACAAACTATATAAATGATAGAGAGTTTGTGTCTTTACAAGAGGATTGTATTGAGCTGTTAAAAATGCTCAAATCATCAACAAAAACAACAGTTAAAAATTTAGAGAAATTAAACTCTTAACACTAAACTCTAAACACTAAATTCGAAGTGAAACGGAGAATTTCAAAATGGACAATGCAAAAAGGGCTAAAATATTAATTCAGGCGATGCCTTACATAAAAAAATTCGCGGGAGAAACGATCGTTGTTAAATACGGCGGCAACGCTATGATAAACGAGGATCTCAAATCCGCTGTGATGAGCGATTTGGTGCTTATGCAGCTTGTAGGTATCAGCGTTGTGCTGGTTCACGGCGGCGGCCCCGAAATCAATTCTATGCTTGAAGCTGTCGGCAAAGAGAGCGAGTTCAAGGACGGAATGAGAGTCACCGATCAGGAGACGATCGACATCGTTCAGATGGTACTCGCGGGCAAGGTCAACAAGAGCCTTGTTCAGCACCTTGAACAGCACGGCGGCAAGGCGCTGGGTATGTGCGGACTCGACGGCAGACTTTTGATGGCTGACAAAATGGCTTCCGCTCACGACCTCGGCTATGTAGGCGAGATCCGCGATGTAAACCCCGATCCCCTGATAATGGCTATGAAGGACGGTTACATCCCGATCGTTGCTACGGTAGCGGGCGGATTTGACGGCAAGGTCTACAACATCAACGCCGACCTCGCGGCAGCTCAGATCGCCGCGAAGCTCAAAGCCAAAAAGCTGATTTTGATGACCGATATCCGCGGCCTTCTTAAAGATGTTAATGACGAGGAATCGCTTATCCCCGTTGTAAATGTAAGCGAGGTCCCGATGCTCAAGCGCGACGGAATAATCAAGGGCGGAATGATCCCCAAGATCGACTGCTGTGTTGAGGCGGTCCGCAACGGCGTAAACCGCGCGCACATCATCGACGGCAGGATCGAGCACTCGATTCTGCTCGAGCTGTTCAGCGACGAGGGTATCGGCACAATGTTCTATCAACTCTAAAATGCAAAAAGGATAAGGTATATGACAATTCGTCCAATGACCATAGGCGATTACGACGAGGTTTTCGCTATGTGGCAAATCACCTCAAAGCGCGCGCTGTCAAAGGCTGACGAGCGCAGCCAAATCGAGCGTTATCTGAACCGCAACAGCGGAATGAGCCAGGTAGCCGTGATAGACGGAAAAATCGTGGGCACGGTGCTCGCGGGTCATGACGGCAGACGCGGATTCATTCATCATATGGCGGTGCTGCCCGAGTACAGAAGAAGGCATATCGGGCATAAGCTCGCGGAAAAGGCTATCGAAAAAATCACCGAAGACGGTATTGAAAAAACTCATATTTTCTGTTACCGTACAAACGAGGCAGGTCAAAAATTCTGGAGCGACTTCGGCTTTGAAAGGCGCGACGACATTTTTGATTTCTCGTATAATAATATGTGACCTCTGTCATTCTGAGCGTCAGCGAAGAATCTCATTGATATAAAACGGACACTAAGATAATAAGGATAAGTGATATAATTGAACACAAAAGAAAAAGACTTAAAATACATAATGCACACCTACGGCAGGTATGATGTCACGCTGAAAAGCGGCAAGGGCGTGACCGCGTATGGCGAGGACGGCAAAAAATATATTGATGTCAGCTCGGGCATCGGTGTAAACAGCCTCGGCTACTGTGACGACGGTTGGGTAAAGGCTGTGTCGGCTCAGGCGGGTACGATCCAGCATATGTCAAACTACTATTACTGCGACCAAGCGGCTGACCTTGCCGAAAAATTATGCACGCTTTCGGGGCTTTCAAAGGTCTGCTTCGGCAACAGCGGAGCCGAGGCTAACGAGTGCGCTATAAAAATCGCCCGCAAATACAGCTTTGATAAATACGGCGAGGGCAGAAATGAGATTATCACACTGCGCGACTCCTTCCACGGCAGAACGGTAACTACCCTTTCCGCTACGGGTCAGGATGTTTTTCACAACTATTTCTTCCCGTTTACAGGCGGATTCAAGTTTGCGGTGGCAAATGACATCAACGCCCTGAAGGAAGCGGTAACGGACAAAACCTGCGCCGTAATGCTCGAGGTTATTCAGGGAGAGGGCGGAGTGAATATCCTCGATAAGGATTATGTAAAGGAGCTCGCGGCGTTCTGCAATGAGCGAGATATCCTCGTGATCTGCGACGAGGTACAGACGGGAATCGGCAGAACAGGCAAGCTGTACGCCTTCCAAAACTACGATATCCTGCCCGACTTGGTAACTTCCGCAAAGGGCTTGGGCGGCGGACTTCCTATCGGCGCTTGCCTCTGCTCCGAAAAGCTCAAAGACGTTATGGGGCCGTCAAGCCACGGCAGCACCTTTGGCGCGAACCCCGTTGTCTGCGCGGGCGCGAATTACGTGATAGATAAAATATCAGACGAAAAGTTCCTCAACGCCGTTGAGGAAAAGGGAGCCTATCTTGAAGAAAAGCTCAGAAAAATCGAACAGGTAAAAAATGTCCGAAGAATGGGGCTGATGGTCGGTATCGAGATCGACGGCGACGCCCACGACGCCGCGCTTAAATGCGTAG
>JBGULZ010000176.1:0-9367 GCA_045116595.1 Ruminococcus sp.
ATATGTATAGGGTAACCACCTGGGACGATTTGTATTCCACGGGATTTTTTGATTATATCGACACGGGCGTGCTCGTTATCGAGTGGAGCGAAAACATCGAGGGCGCTTTGCCTGATAACGCGCTCAAAATCACTATCTCGCGCGGAGAAAACGATAATCAAAGGATTTTTGAGATAGAAGGAACAGATAAATGAAGATTCTCGCAATTGACACCTCGGCAACGGCGGCTTCCGTTTGCCTTGCCGGGGAGGATAAGATACTCGGCAGTTTTTACACGAACACTGCCCTGACGCACAGCCAGACGCTTGTGCCGATGGTCGAACAGGTCTTAAAGACGACTCAGACTGATGTTGATGAGCTTGACTGCATAGCTGTTAACGCGGGTCCCGGATCGTTTACCGGGGTGCGTATCGGCGTGGCTGCGGCTAAGGGTATCGCGTTCAAGAATAATTTGCCGTGTGTGTCGGTTTCAACGCTCGAGAGTATGGCGTACAATATGCTCGGAAACGACTGTGTTGTATGTGCCGTTATGGACGCGAGGTGTTCTCAGGTGTACAACGCGCTGTTCAAAATCAGCGGCGATAAGGTCGAGAGGCTGTGCGAGGACAGAGCGTTGGCGCTTTCGGAGTTAAAGCCGGAGCTTGAGAAAATCAGCGAAAAGATCATACTTGTAGGCGACGGCGCGGATCTGACCGCAAATTACCTTGAAAATACGCTTTCTAACGTGTTTTTGGCGCCTGTCAATAATCGAATCCAAAATGCGTCTTCGACCGCTATGGCGGCTTTTAAGAGCATTTGCGAGAATAAAACAATAACGCCCGCGGAGCTTATGCCGACATACTTGCGGCTTCCGCAGGCTCAAAGAGAGTTAAATAAAAAATTAGGGAGAGTAGAGTAATGATAGCACTTGGATGTGACCACGGCGGATTTAATCTTATAACCGCCATCAAAAAGTATCTTGATGAAAAAGGTATCGAGTACAAGGAGTTCGGCACGTTCAGCGAGGACAGCGTTGATTATCCCATCTATGCCTACAAAGTGGCAAAGGCTGTGACAAGCGGCGAATGTGAGCTCGGGATCCTCTGCTGCGGCACCGGTATCGGGATCTCGATGGCTGCCAACAAGGTCAAGGGAGTAAGAGCGGCGGTAGTCAACAACGAATTTGGAGCTGAGATGACAAGGCGCCATAATCACGCAAATATCCTCTGTATGGGCGGAAGAGTAATGTCTGAGGAGGACGCGGTAAAATATACCGATATTTTCCTCAACACCCCAGAGGAAGGCGGAAGACACGACAAACGCGTCGCGATGCTCACCGAGATCGAGAACGGTACGTTTGAGGTTTAATTAGTAATAAATATTAAGGAATAAGAAAGCTGTCATACTGAGTTTAATTATCAGAATGACAGCTTTTTTGTTTTAAAAAATCACTCGAATTATACCTAAAACTGAGGAAAAGACAAGCTCAAAATAAATTACAAACAGTTAATCTTTTGTAATATTTGGTCAAAAACAGTGGCTTTTAACATATCTAACAATCTTCCACAGACAAAAGCGCGAATCTTAACAGACTTAACAAGTTTTAACAGGGGCAAAAATTGTAGTCAATATAGACAAGTAAACAAGCAAAATATTCTATAGTAAATACGTTATGCACAAATTGCTCTCTGTCTGTAACCAAAAAAGATAAAAAATTTCATTTTTTTAAATTTATTTACAAAAAACCCTTGTTTTTTTTCTTTGAAAGTATTATAATAGGGTCATAATGTTTTTGGAGAATTTTTATTTAGAATTTTTCAAAAGAATTAATTAAGAACTTTTTGGATATGGAGAGAGTAAAAAATGAGATTACGAAAGCAGGAATTGGGAGACAGAAACCTTGTAGGTAATCGTGTTGAGACCGTTAGGAAGCAGAAGGGTATGAAGCAAAAGGAGCTTTTGGCACAGCTTCAGGTAAACGGTGTCGATATGAACGCCTCCGGTCTTTCAAAACTTGAGGGACAGATCAGATTTGTTACAGACGTTGAGCTTGTGGCTCTTGCCGATATTCTTGAAGTGTCGGTCGACTATTTGCTCGGCAGAGAGAAGTAATATTAATTATTGGGTACAATTTAAGATTAACAGCAAGGCTGCCGGATGGATGTCGGCGGCTTTTTGTTGTTTAAAAAATATAAAAATAAAAAGTGAGAGCATATGATTTGCCCTCACATATATTATTATATCACATATATTTTAATTCTTCAATAGATTTTTAAAAAATAAACTTTAAAATAATTTTATAAAAACTATTGACAATGTTAATTTTATTTGGTAAAATATAGACAAGATAAAAAGACAGGAGGTCTTAGATATGAAAGTTAAGATTCCTTTTATTATTCATATTAAAGATTATTTACGGAGCTTACCGCCCAACTGTTAAGCCCCAATGGCTTTGGGGAAGATTTAGAGTATTTGACTAAGTCGAAACAGATGATTATTTTTAAATGTTAATAAAACATATTTTGTATAGTGAGTCAGACGTGTTTTGTTCGTGATAAGCTTATTAGGTTGGTTTTAACTTAGAGACTTTCATAATGTATATAGATGTTTAAAGCTTATCGCCTTGGTTGAAGAGTTTGGATCGGAACCGGATGTGATTGGGCGTTTCGGAATTTTTACAATTTAATATTTCAGGATTTATGTTAAACATGATTTTTTAGGTATAGTCCAATGAGAGTATAACTTTTTCTTTAATATAAAATCTAAAGACAGGAGAATTAGTCCTATGTACAGTTAAATTGATTTCGTTGATTTAACGAATAGAGAACGGTCCGATGTAATACCATAGTTTTTCTTTAGATATTTTATTTTCGGAGATGAGTCCAAAGAACAGTTTAGTATAATTCGACCGAACCCAGTAGGGTAAGGATTAATTGAAGATCCGGGGGCGGCAGCGTTTGCCGCCCCTTTTGTCGTGCGTTTTTTAGCGTTTGATTTTAGAGCTTTTTAATTGATATATTACTCATATTGTTGATTCAAACAAAGAAAATTCCACTATTCATTATAATATGTGTATTATTTTGCTTATTATCTTTCATCTTTTTTCAATGGTGTTATCTTGTTGTATGTTGTTTACAAATTTATTTTTACTTTTTCGAATTAAATTTAATGCAATTTACGAAAATCGGCTGATTTTAAGATGTGTTGCATAAAACTCTTGACTACTATTTGTGCACAGTGTATAATGCAAACTCGTAAGCTTACGAAAAATCACAGCTTCACATTCTTTGACTGTGATGCTTTTTGTTAAAAAACTTTTTGGTTTTCTTGCAAAAGAGGACAATAATTCAACATTAAATTGAATTAAAGATGAATCAAAGGAGATTATTATAATGAAATCACTTAAGAAAATCATTTCTCTTATAGCTGTTATCAGCTTGCTTGCATCATCTATCTTTGCGCTTTCCGTTGGTACTGCTTCTGCTACCACAACACCTGATATCAGACTTCATTCAACTGAGGTAACATATCAGGGCAGCCGCGGTAACACAATAAGAACAGTATACATCAAGGTTAAGGATACTGAGAGATACGGCAGAACCTTCGTTCACTATGAGTATGCTCCCAGTTATGCTTGGCAGGATGTTGAGGCTGAGAAGACTAATTTCCAGAGCAAGGAAGGTTATTCGATTTATAAGGCTACATACAGCAGCTACAGCAACAAGTTCGCTCTTAAGTATGACTTTGTTGCTTCAACACTCTGGGATAACAATTACTACAGAGATTTCACAGACAAGACCCTTGGTTATAACGAGAATGTAAAGGCTGAGAGAACTTACAATTACGGCAACTACAACGGTTGTTTCGATGTTTCCGCTATCGTAAGAAACATCAGCTACGCTAAGGAAGTTAAGTGCGTATGGTCTGAGGATAACTTTAAGACAATCAGAACAGTTAACCTCAACTACAAGGAAATGATCAACGATACAACTTCTTACGGCAGCCAAATCGAGCGTTGGACAGGTAAGATTACAGGTATCAAGAATACTTCTAACTTTAAGTTCTACATCACTTACAAGACTCTTGCTGACGGTAAGACATATACCGACAACAACTTTAACCAGAACTATAACTACAACTATATTATCTCTCGCGGATAATTTACAGTTGAAACCAAACGCAGGGCTAAACACCCTGCGTTTTTTCTTTGTATCTTTATATATAAAAAGAAAGCCTGCTTCAATTTTTGAGTTTGAAGCAGGCTTTTAGATTGTTTATTGTTTGATTATTCTATTCCGAGGATCTCTTTTGCCGATGTTACGAGCTTGCCGCAAATATCGAGCGCGTCGTCGTTATCCTTGCCGACTGCGGTAATGTAGAGCTTGATCTTAGGCTCTGTGCCGCTCGGGCGGATAATAACACCGTTGTCGCCCTCAAGGTTGAGCGCGATAACATTCGAGGTGGGGAGGGTGATGTCGGTTTTTTCACCGGTAACAAGGTCTTTCTCTTTCTTTGTCTGATAATCGCTCACTTTGACAACTTTATATCCTGCGACTTCCGTGGGGATGTCTTTTCTGACGCTTGACATAATGTCGCTCATCTTCTGCATTCCCGCAGCGCCCTCAAACTCAAACGCAAAGGTCTGGTTGAGATAGTAGCCAAATTCCTTGTAAAGATCATCTATCATCTTAGCAAGCGAGATACCCTGCTTTCTGTAGTATGCGGTCATCTCGCAGATAAGCATAGAGGCAACGACAGCATCCTTATCTCTTACATAAGTTCCCGCGAGGTAGCCGTAGCTTTCCTCAAAGCCGAACAGATAGCGGTTCTCCTCGCCCTTGTTCTCGAGGTTGAGGATGACCTCACCGATATACTTGAAGCCCGTAAGTACGTTTTTAAGCTCGCAGCCGTACTTTTCGCAGAGCTTATTGATGAGCTTGGTCGTAACGATAGTCTTTACTACAACGGGATTTTCGGGGAGTACGCCCTGCTCCTTTTTGTTGGAGAGGATGTAGTTTGTCAGCATAACGCCGTCCTCGTTGCCCGAGATAAGCCTGTAGCTGCCGTCAAAGTCTTTAACGGCGATACCTACACGGTCGGAGTCGGGATCGGTAGCGAGTACCAGATCGACGTCCTTTTCCTTGGCGAGCTTGATAGCTAAATCAAGCGCTTCCTTGTATTCGGGATTGGGATACGGACATGTCGTGAAGTTGCCGTCGGGCATTTCCTGCTCGGGAACAACGGTAACGTCCTCAACGCCGATCCTGTTCAAAACCTTTCTTACAAGCTTGTTGCCCGCGCCGTTGAGCGGAGTGTAAACGACTTTGATGCCTGAACCCTTGCAGATGCCGGGATTGACCTGCTGCTCCATAACATCGTCGAGATAGCTCTCGTAAACATCGTCGGCAACGTACTCGATAAGACCTTTTTCTACAGCCTCGTCAAAGTCCATAGTCTTTACGTCATTGAACATATCGAGCTTTTGGATCTCGTCATAAACTGCGTTTGCGGCAGCGTCTGTCATCTGGCAGCCGTCCTCGCCGTAAGCCTTGTAGCCATTGTATTTTGCGGGATTGTGGCTTGCAGTCACCATAATACCCGCCTGACACTTAAAGTAGCGCACAAGGTAGGAGAGAACAGGTGTAGGCTGGAGCTCAGTGGTGATATAGGTCTTGATGCCGTTGGCCGCCAATACCCTTGCAGCCTCGTTCATAAAGAGGTCAGCCTTGATCCTGCTGTCGTGAGAGATCGCAACAGAGCCTTTGCCGTATTTTGCGAGCACATAGTTTGCCAAGCCCTGAGTAGCCTGACGGACAACATAGATGTTCATCCTGTTTGTGCCGGCGCCGATAATCCCTCTCAGACCCGCGGTACCGAACTTCAACGCGGTGTAAAAACGCTCGTAGATCTCGTCCTCATTACCCTTGATGCTCTCGAGCTCGGTGATAAGGTCCTTGTCCTCAACTGCGTTTTCAAGCCATGTGTTGTAATTATTCATAATATCCATTTGATCGCCCCCAATATTATTTTTATATATTATTTGTTTTATTATCTTTTCTCAAACTGATAGCTGTTTTCAGCTTGCTTCATTACATAACCCTGAGAACTCGCCAGCTGTTCTATCTGATTCATATCCCACTTTGAATCAATGGGAACAAAGATATACTTAGGCTTTTTGTCGGGATTTATAGTATAATAATCTTCAAGTCTCTTTAACGCGTTTGAGTTCTCGCCCGAAAGCCATGCGGAGAAGGTTCCGTAATCCATATCAGCTGCAAGATACAGCCAGGTGTTTTGGCTGAGAACAAGAAGATTAGCCTTTTCTTTATTCCCGTATGCTTCGGTTATATCTTTATACAGCCTGTTGTATTTATCCGCGTTTCCGTCGTTTGTGTATATTCCCGAAGCAGGACCTTGCTCGATCTTTGCGGTAAGTGTATCGGGCTCGCCTTCCCAGAAAACGTGACGCGACTTTGCTCCGAGCTGGAAAGCACCCTGCAGGAATATCATAAACGCAACGAGTACAAAGGATAATCTCTTGAGCCAGACAGCGTAAGTGATATTGTCGGGGTTCTCTTTCATCTCTCTGAGAAGCTGAGATAAGAAGATATAGCTTGCGACGTTCGACGAAGCCAGTGCGACAGCTATGATATAGAAGTACTGGTTCGACTGCACATGAACGCAAATCGAGTAGATTATTCCGAGGATAAACAGGCTTGCGAACATTTCTCTCGGCTTTTTGTCGCAGAGGATATATGATGTTATGCCGATGAAGATCATCGGGAACATAATCGAGTTATATGTCGTCGAGTGGAGGTTCTCCAAAAACAGGACATAGGTGTATATAACTATTCCTATGGTCACTAACAGATATAGTGAGCGGTGGAGCTTTCTTTTGCGGTCGAAGATAAGCACTATCATCATGATCGCGTAGGCAAATACCGCGAATTTGAAGAACTGGTGACAGTTGAATATGCTCTCGAAGTATTTCGGGAATTTCGAAATGAACGAAACATTGCTGTGCTCGGGATCCTTGAGCATATAGGGCAGGTTCTCGAATACTCCGCTGAATCCCGCTTTAGGAAGAATGAATATCGCGAGGAACAGTACAGCGGGGATCCCTACGCCCAAAGTGAAGAACAGGAAAGTCCTCAGCGAGAACATCTCACTTTTGAGCACAAATTTAGCTTTGCTGTTCTTCATTATAATATGCACTGCCATACAAACGGCGTACAGAATATAAGCTGCCGCGAGATACGGACAACACAGAACCGCGCCCGCAAAGCAAACTCCGCTGAATATTATTTGCAGCTTCTTTTTGTAATTCGCGGTGGCTATAAGAACGCCCGTGAGCGTTACAAGTCCGAGCCCCATTGTATTATAGCTGAGCGCCATAATATCATAGGGAGTAAAGATAAAGTACAGAGCCGTGCCGATAGCAGCAAGGACGCCGTATTTTCTGAGCCTTGTATAAATAAGAACGCAAGCCGCGCAGTGGATAACTACATAGAATATCCTCATCGCGTAGATGATTCCCGCGGTCGAGCCGGCGATGGTTGTGTAGAGCCATACAAACGGTAACTGCAGCACTCCCGACATCTGTGAAAGGTGCCACTCGTCAACAAACAGTGCGTCGCCTTTCAGCAGCCTGTGGGGTACAGTGAGATAGAACGCGTCGTCGTATCCGCCGAAGCCGAACTGCGCTTTCCAGATATAGAAGATTATTCCTGCTATTATAAGAACAGCAAATAAAATATCCTGCCAGAATAATTTTGCCGAAAGTGTTTTTTGCGTTATTACATAAGCCTTGATCTTTTCATACAGGAAAACAATCAGTTGTTCGAGCTTGTTTAGTATGAATGAAGCTACCATTGACAACAAGAAGCACAGCGGTACGCAAATGAAGTAGAACGGCAGTCTGTTCACCATTACGGGGACAGATTTTTTAAGAACCTCGTAAATAAGCGAGTCGAACACAAACGACATCAGGTAGATTCCCAACGCTAAGTCCGAAACCTTCCAAAGGACTGTTTTTACCGCAGGCGACCACTTGTCTGACTTTATCCTGCTGAGCAAAACAAACAGCAGGGTAGCGAGCACACATGGTGAAAAGCCGTACCAATAAATATAAATGCTTGATTTAAAGGTCGTGCCGTAGCTGCGGAAGAAACTGAAAACTCCGAGCAGGAACAGGCTGATAAAGAAGAGGATAAGCGTGGGAATTGTTTTCAGCCTGATTCCGTATCTTCTCAGGTACGCGCCGATGTAGTAGTAGGTTATCGGGTAAATACCCATCCAGAAAGACGGTATGAGCTTTTGGTAGGTATCGTTTTCGGTAGGATTCATCCACCATGTTGCGGTGTCAAAATTAAAGATATTGAACACGGTGGGGATGACCGTCAGGAATACGAAGGTAGCCACCAAAATCTGTCTTTGCCTTTTGTTTTTCAGCTTGTTGAAGCCGAGATTCAAAAACGGCGCTATCAAAAACAGACCGATGTACATCTCGATATACCATGAGTAGTTAGCTCCGGTAAAGTCGAGCGTTCCGAGAATGTAGTGTTTAAGGTCGTACTTTCCCGTGCCCTTTATGGCGTTGAACATCGCTTCAAAATTAAAATTATAAAACGCTGTTTTTGCGGCGGGGGTCTCGTGAATCGACTTGAAGATCATACAAGCGATGGTCGCGAGAACAAAGATTATCAGGGTTTTCCTGATGCCCTTGTAGTAGCTTTTACTTAGAGTCTTTTGGCTCATCAGATAGCCCGTCAGGATCATAAACAGCGGTACGCATACGCCGAACAATACGCGCATTTGTACCATAATGAACATCTGAGGACCTTTGTCGATGGAAACCGTCTCGCTGTAAAAGCCGTTGTGCAAAAAGAAATGCACGGATAAAACGGTAAACGCAGCAACGATCCTGATAATATCAAGAGAGCTGTTGCGGCGCTCAAGCTTTTTGATATCCATAGATACACTCCTATATTCTATATTCCCTAATATTTTAACATAAACCGCGCGAGGTTTAAGTACATAATAGAATTATAAATTTTTAAAGTTGATTTTTATATGCCGATCTGCACAAAAAAAGTCATCCTTAGCCGGAGCTCAGGATGACAATGGTTTTAAGTATTATTTTATTGACCGTCATTATACGGCGGTTGATAATCATTTTGCTGAGGGGGCTGATTATCGTTCTGATAAGGGGGTTGATAATAATTCTGATTCTGATAAGGATACTGAGGAGGGATATTATCAAACCTATCGTCGTTTCTGCCGTTTTTAACGACGTCAGAGTAATGGGGAACAAAGGACTGCTGAGCCTTCGGCTGTCTGCCGATAGCGAATAGCAAAGCGCCTATCCCGATAAACTGGATCGAGGTGT
>JBGULZ010000177.1:0-2274 GCA_045116595.1 Ruminococcus sp.
ACCTGAGCCATGCTGTCCCGCTCGCGAACGGTCACGCAGCCGTCGGTCTCGCTGTCAAAGTCATAAGTGACGCAGAAAGGTGTGCCGATCTCATCCTGGCGGCGGTAACGCTTGCCGATAGAGCCGGTCTCGTCGTAATCTACCATAAAGTCTTTAGAAAGCGCCTCATAAACCTCGGTCGCCTTGTCGCCGAGCTTCTTAGAGAGCGGGAGCACCGCTGCCTTGAACGGCGCGAGCGCGGGATGGAAGCGCATTACAACGCGCGAATCCTTCTCGTCGATCTGCTCCTCGTCATAAGCCTCTACAACGATCGAGAGGAAAAGCCTCTCTACGCCGAGCGAGGGCTCGATAACGTAGGGGATATATCTCTCGTTTGTGGTAGGATCAAAGTAATCGAGATCCTTGCCGCAGGTTTTGCTGTGCTGGCTGAGGTCGTAGTCGGTTCTGTCGGCAACGCCCCAAAGCTCGCCCCAGCCAAAGGGGAAGAGGTACTCAAAGTCGGTAGTCGCCTTTGAGTAGAAGCAGAGCTCCTCTTGATCGTGATCGCGGAGCCTGAGGTTTTCTTCCTTGATGCCGAGCGAATAGAGGAAGTCGCGGCAGAAGCTTCTCCAGTAATCGAACCACTCAAGGTCGGTTCCGGGCTTGCAGAAGAACTCGAGCTCCATCTGCTCAAATTCGCGCACGCGGAAGATAAAGTTACCGGGCGTGATCTCGTTTCTGAACGATTTACCGATCTGCGCAACGCCGAAGGGAACTTTTTTGCGGGTAGTCCTTTGGATATTCTGGAAGTTTACAAAAATACCCTGCGCGGTTTCGGGGCGGAGGTAAAGCTCGTTTTTGCTGTCCTCGGTAACGCCCTGAAAGGTCTTGAACATAAGGTTGAACTGGCGGATGTCGGTAAAGTTGTGCTTTCCGCAGTTGGGGCAGGGGATCTGCTTTTCGTTGATATAGTCGGTCATCTGCTCGTTTGTCCAGCCCGCGACGTTCGTGCCGTCAAAATCCTCGATCAGATTATCCGCGCGGTGGCGGGTCTTACATTCCTTGCAGTCCATAAGCGGGTCTGAAAATCCGCCCAGGTGACCGGACGCCACCCAGGTCTGGGGGTTCATCAGGATAGCGGAATCAAGACCAACATTGTATTTGTTTTCCTGAACAAATTTTTTGAGCCACGCGTTTTTGATATTGTTTTTCAGCGCCATACCGAGCGGGCCGTAATCCCAGGTGTTCGCAAGGCCTCCGTAGATTTCGGAGCCGGGGTATACAAAGCCTCTGCCCTTGCAGAGCGCAACGATTTTTTCCATTGTTTTTTTGGTGTTCTCCATAAAACCGCCTCGTTTCTTTAAATTAGTATACAATAGAAATTTTACAATTAAAACGGCTTATTGTCAAGCATAACTTATTCTTTGGGCAATTTGACATTATTAAGTTAAAATTTCACATCAAATTTTCTAAAAAAGGGCTTGTATTACTTAAAGTTTTGATATATAATGTAATTACTCAAAATATGAGTTATTTTAAAAAAGGAGGACTATTCGAAATGAAAAAGTCAACAAAGCTCGTCAGCTTGCTGCTTGCAGTGTTACTTGCGGTTTCTTCATTTGTAGGTATCGCAGTATTCCCCGTAAGTGCGGCAGATGGTGAGCAAAGAGTTTACTTCCGTTTTCCTGATGAAAGCGTGTGGACGCACACCGGCTTAAAAATTACCGAAAGAACCGGTAAAGCCAACGTTTATTGCTATGCCTACGCTATCTATGGCAACAGCCACAAGTATTCATTAGGTTGGAAGACAAGAACAACACAGTGTGATGCAGAAGCCGAAGGCGGCAAGATCACAGACGCTACACTGTTCTCGTTCAACCTTGCAAGCCAGCAGGACGGAATCGAAGAAGGCGCTGACTACGGCATCATCTTCTCGACAGCGGCTGCAGGTCAGAACCAGACCTGTGACCTCAACCTGTCAACAGAGTGTATCGGCGACACAGTAATCGTTACACCGTTTGAGGGTCAGGTTGACCGTGAGAACGCGGCTGACTCAAACAAGCGCGACCACTATGCAGCTTGGTTGAACCACTCCGATCCTTACGGACCGAAAGCTACTATTTCTTCGCTCGGCGCTCTTATGCCCGGTTACTTCCCGGCAAACCAGCCCCACCAGCAGCAGCTTTCAAACGCTCTTAAGGAGTACCTCACAAACCCCGTAAACAACCCGTACTTCCAGTATGACAACAATATGGTTCTTTGCGAGGCACTTACAACAACACCTGAGGCTGTATA